>JACQBB010000352.1 GCA_016194625.1 Elusimicrobiota bacterium
CGCGGCCGGCGCGGAGAGCGGGGCGAGGGCGGAGACCGGGAGGATCGGCGCCGCCGCGGCGCCGAGGGCGACGGGCGCGACGGACGGGCCGACGGGACGCGCGGCCGCCCGCGCGGCGACCTCCTGCGCGGCGGCCGACGCGGCCGCGGGGCCGAAGGAGGACAGCGCGAGCGCCGCGCTGAGCGCGGCGGCCAGTCCTCGCGACGCGGGATGCGCTCTCTTCATCTCATCTCAGGAAGATCATGTCCCCGGGCGCCGACTCGACGGGCGCCGGCTTCTTGCGCGGCTTGGACCTCGGCTCCGGCTTCGAGGGCGCGTCCGGCTCGAACATCGGGGCGGCCTCGGGCTTGACCTTCTTCGGCGCGGCCGGCGCGTCCGGGTTCGCCGTGGAGCTGTCCGCGCGCCGCTTGTAGAAGATGGCCGGGCCGCGGCCGATGTCGAAGGGCAGCGCGGCGCCGAACTGCACGATCCAGCTGCGGTACTGGAGCTGGCCCAGCGCCTTGAGCTCGGCGTTCATGAACGCGCTCCAGGTCGGGCGGTCGTAGGAGATGCCGAAGATCTCGCGGCCCTGGCTCTGCTCGGGACGGTCGGAGCCCTGGCCGATGACGTCCGGGATCAAGAAGGTGCTCGAGACCAGGTCGAGCTTCGTGCGCACCGAGCCGGTCGCGTAGTTGTAGCCCATGCCGAGGAACGGCGTCCACGGGCCGAAGCTGTGCGAGAGCACCGCGTCGACCCCGTAGCTGTTGAGGTTCCAGTCGATGTCGCCGAGGAAATCGCTGTCCGCCGTGAACCCGTTGGTGTTCACGTTGAACTTGCCCTTCAGGCGCGTGTAGCCCTTGACGTGGTTGTAGTGGGCGCCGAGGGTCAGCTTCGGCCAATCCTCGTCGATCACGATGTGCTGGCGCAGGCCGAAGCCGATGGAGTTCGTCTGGACCTTCGCGGTCATCGTCGGGGTGATCTTGTAGCCCGGGGGCGTGGTCGCGTCGGCGAAGCGGATGTACGCGTCCCCGCGCCACGGCAGGCCCATGCGCAGGTGGACCGCCAGGTTCGGGAACATCGTCGAGTTCGGGAACAGGTTCGCGCCGCCGTAGTCGTTGAGGGCCGGGGTGGTGATCGTCGGGAAATCGCGCTTGTCGAAGGGGAATTTGCCGACGCCGAGGGAGACGTCGGGCTGGAGGTAGTAGCCGTGGACCTCCTTCGGCGGGTCGAAGTTGGAGCCGGCGTTGAACGCCAGGCCCTGCGCCATCTCGTGCGCCAGCCACTGCGACATCCCGTTGAAGTCCGTGGTCAGGCTGGGCGCCGCGAGCGCGGGCCCGGCGAGGAGCGCGACGAGGGCCGCCGCGAGCGGCGGCCGGAGCCTCTTCAATGCTTGATCACCGGCCGGATCCCGCGGTCGACGGACCAGCAGTACACCTTCGCGCGGGTCTCGAAGGTGAGGACGGTCTTGGCGGCGCGTCCGACGGAGTGAGCCTTCGAGCGGGACCCGTGGCGGCGGCCGTTGAGCGCGTGCGTTCTCTTGTCCATATCCTCTATATAGCATCGGGTCCCGGGAGCGGCCTGGGCCCGAGGTCCCACGGCCCGGACGGCAAAGGTCCCAGCGCGGCGGGCCGCCGCTGAAACGCTTAAAGCCTGGCACCGCCGGGACAAAAAAAGCGGCGGGCCCCGGAGGGCCCGCCGCTCGAGGATCTCCCGGGATCAGGGATTCTCGTAGATCCGCAGCCGTCCGTCCTGGCGCGTCAGGCCGACGCGCTTGTCGCCGAACATCTTGAACACGGCGAGCTTGTCCGACGGGACCAGGCTCTCGGGCACCAGATACACGTGGAAATCCTTGGCGTCGCCGAAGATGAAGACGAACATCCGGACGCCGTCGATGCCGTTGGAGTAGTAGAACTGCGTCGTCTGGTCCGAGAAGCGCACCGGACTGCCGGCGACGGCCACCGCGTCGAGCATGTCCTGCACGGAGAAGCGCGCGTTCTGGCCGGTGGAGTCGCTCGCGAGCTTGATCGTGCTCTTCATCCGGTGGAAGATGTTGGCCGACAGCGACAGCGTGAAAGGCATCCCCCCGACGGAGACGCGCTGGTCCTCGTTGAGCAGGGCCTTCACGTCGAAGTAGCGGACGGGCTGGCCGTCGACGAGGACGCTGACGAAAGGCTTCTGGTTGCGGTCGAAGGCCCCGCTGAACCACACGTGGCGGCCGTTGAGGACGTAGTGCAGGCGGGTCTTGAGGTGCCGGTCGAGCAGGGAGGCCAGCTCCAGGTCCGCGCTCAGCGTCGGGCCGGCGGCCGCGAACCCGGAGGCGCGCAGCAGGGTGGCCGACCCGTCGAGGGCCTTCAGGAAGGCCTCGCGCTCGGCCGAGGTCGCGGCGGGGGCGCCGGCGGACAGCGCCGGTCGGAACTTCACGCCGGACATGGCCAGCGAGGCCTCGAAACGGGCGGCGCCGGAAGCCCAGACGGCCTCGGCCGCGGGCTGGGCGGCCGACGGAGCGGCGAGAAGTCCGGCGAGGACGGCGGAAAGGAGCAGACGCTGTTTCATCGGTTCCCCTGGACGGCTCTTGGTGTCAGGCATTCAATCCTTCGCGCCGGGTATCCGACCGGCGCGTGATTCTAGACCATGCCTTTTGCGGACGCAAGCGGAAAAGCGCCCGGAGGACCGGATTTATTTGGGGGTGCCGCAGTCGGGGGCGCGGTCCTTGCACAGCGACGCCTTCGCGTTCCAGAACGCGGCGGCGGCCATGGGTCGTCTTTTTCCTTTATTGACCGTAGTCCAGGCGCAGGGCCAGGTATTCGGGCAGTCCCGCGGCGCGGATCTTGGCCTGGGCCCCGGGGACGTCGTACGGGAGGCGGAACACGCGGAAGGTGCCCCGGTCCGAGTCGTACAGCGCGCACGCGGCGCGGCGGTCCTGGTCGCGCGGCTGGCCGACCGAGCCCGGGTTCAGCGCGACGGGCGCGAAGCCCCCCGCCGAGGCCCGCGGCAGGAGCTCCTCCTTGTCCTCGAGGAAGTGCGTCTCCACCTTGTCGGCCGAGCCCTCGGCGTAGCGGAACACCAGCGGCATGTGGCTGTGGCCGACGAACAAAGGCCAGCGCCGCACCAGCGGCACGTTGTCGCGGAACTGGATGGGACTGAGCAGGTACTCCTCGGGCGGGTTGCGCGGCGTGCCGTGCGCCAGCGTGAAGTCGGGCGTCTCCAGCTTGGCGGTGAGCCCCCCCAGGAACTGGCGGTTCTCCGGAGTGAGCTGGGTCTGCGTCCACAGCACGGCCGCGCGCGCGTATTGATTGAACCAGTCCAGCGCCAGGATGCCGAGCGTGGCCAGGTCGTGATTGCCGCTGATCACCGACAGGTTCTTCAGCGCCCGCACGCGGTCCAGGCACGCGTTCGGGTCCCCCCCGTAGCCGACCAGGTCCCCGCAGCAGATGTGCCCCTGGGCGTCGGCCTCGCCGAAGAAATCGAGGACGACGCTCAGCGCCTCCAGGTTCGAATGGACGTCGGAGAACACCCCGTAGAGCACGCGGATATCCTAGTAAACCCTGGCGAAGTGTAAGTCCGCTGATCGCGCGCGTCAAGGCGCCGCGAAAGCGAGAGGCCCCGCGGGAGCGCTCCCGCGGGGCCTCTATGCGTTGAATGCGGCGTCAGGCCGGTTCGTCGGTCTTCGGCGTCTCGGACGCGGGCTCGGCCGCGGCCTCGGCGACGGGCTCGGCGGCCGGGGCGAACGGGCCCTGGATGTCCACCTTGAGCGAGTGCTTCTCGCGCTCGGGGACGGCGGCCTTGTCCTTCTTCTTGAAGTTGACGGAGACGAGCTGGGTGACGCCCTTCTCCTCCATGGTGACGCCGTACATCACGTCGGCGGCCTCCATGGTGCGCTTGTTGTGCGAGACGATCAGGAACTGCGTCTTGTTCTGGAACTCGCGCAGGATCGCGGCGAAGCGCTCGATGTTGGCGTCGTCGAGCGCGGCGTCGGCCTCGTCGAGCATGCAGAACGGCGACGGCTTGACCATGAAGAACGCGAACAGGAGCGCGATCGCGGTCAGGGTCTTCTCGCCGCCGGAGAGCAGGCTGATGCTCTGCAGCTTCTTGCCCGGCGGCTGGGCGACGATGTCCACGCCGGTCTCCAGGATGTTCTCGGGGTCGGTCAGGATC
>JACQBB010000353.1 GCA_016194625.1 Elusimicrobiota bacterium
GACGCCGGCCTCCTTCTCGACCATGTTCAGCAGGCCGAGCAGCTTCTCGTCGCGCGGGTTCTTGTTGAACGCGTAGCGCAGCGCGTTGACCGCGACCTTCAGGTCGCGGCCGTCCACGTAGGCGATCGCGCCCTTGCGGATGAAGGTCTGGGCCTCCTCGCCGCCGGTCGCGGCCGGCACGTAGTTGGTGACCGACGCCAGGCGGGCGATCATCGTCTCGACCTGCTTGTTGCCCGGGGCGGCGTCCTGAGCCTGGTTGAACTTCTGCGCCGCGAGCGCGAAGTTGCCCTCGTTGAAGGCCTCCATGCCCTGCTTGATGAAGCTCTTGACCTGCGCGGTCGAGCGGTCGGAGCGCGACTGGCCGAAGCGGAAGGTCGCCGAGATGCGCGTGCTCGAGCCCAGGTCGTGGATGCCCTGGGCGATGTCGAGCGTGAAGCTCTTGAAGTTCAAGCCGAAGCCGAAGTCGGTCTCCTGCACGCTCGGCAGGCCGAGCAGGCCGAAGCGGAACGCGAACCAGCGCGAGACCCAGTACTCGCCGCCGAAGCGCAGGTCGGTGGAGCCGGCGAGGACCTTCTGCGCGTCCGCGGACAGCGTCAGGCGCTCCTTGAACAGGCGCAGGGAGTTGCCCAGCTTGATCGTCACCGGGTACTTGTCCTGGGTGTCGCCGGTGGTCTGGGAGAAGACGTTCTGCAGGCCCAAGCCGAGCCGGTAGGACGAGCCCATCGTCTTCATCGTGCCGATGTCCAGCGCCTTCGTGTTGTCCGAGGAGCCGCCGATCTTGCGGGTGACCTGCTTGACCGACATGCCGAACAGGACGGTCTCGGTGACGCCCTTGGCCCAGGACAGGCCCATCGCCTGCTGCTGGTCGTTGAAGTTGCCGCTGGTCTTCACCGAGGTCGCGTCGCCGGTGGCGGGATTGAACACCGCGTCGACCTGCTCGAAGCCGGAACCCTGGAGCTGGGTCATGCTGAGCGCGAAGGTCGAACCGCCCTTGGTGGGGTGCGCGTAGCTGAAGTAGGTCAGCTTGGTCTGCTGGAACAGCGTCGCCTGCATGGTCGTCAGCTCTTTGCGCTGGACCTGGGCGAGGCCGGCGGGGTTCCAGTAGGCGGCGGAGGCGTCGTCCGAGATGCCGTAGTAGGCGCCGCCCATCGCCATCGCGCGGCCGCCGACGCCGAAGCTCATGAATTGGCCCGGCTGGCCGCCGTTCTGGGCGCGGGCGGAGACCGCCAGGAGCGTCAGGAGCAGGGCGGCGGAGAGGGCTTTATACACGCGCGCGCCCGCGACGGCCGGAACGGCGGCCGACGCGGGCGAAACGCGCTGAGAAGCGCGCCCCCTCACGATCGCATAGGGCATCACTGTTCGGTAGCCTGACGCTCCCGGGACCCGGGAGTCATGGCTTTGCGCCCCTGGCTTGCGCCAAGTTTGCCGTTATCGCCTCTCCGGGCCGCCGTCCACGCCGCGCCCTTGGATCATCCACCCCCGATCCGAAAGCAGCGTGAGGCACGGAAAGGATGCTACACCATCAGTGTAACCGAATTGTGTCTGCTGTCAAGGCCTACCGGGTTCGCTTACTTACAATAGGAACCCGGCCCCCCCGGACGGGCGGGTCTGGACAATCCCAAACCGTCCTGATACACTCCACCGCATGCCCGACGCTGACCCCAATCCCGAGCGCCGCAAACGCACGGTGTGGCTCATCGCCGGCGGGGCCGCGTCCCTGCTCCTGCCCCTGCTCGGCGCCGTCTACCTCCATATCAGCTCCACGGCCGGCGGCGCCGGCCCCAGCGGGCGCAACGACGTCTTCGAACGACGGGACGCCGGGGACAAGCGCCTCGTCCCGTCCCAGGCCGCGGTCCCCGTCTCCGCGCTGGCCGCCCCGCCGCCCTCCTCGCTGCCGACCGCCGGAGGCCAGACCCAGGCCGCGGTCGGCTCCTCGCTCGACTTCATCAAGCCGGGCGCCGAGATGAGCTCCAAGTTCGGCGACTCCCCGAAGGCCGCGACGGCGACCGCCGCCGCGCCCGCCGCGCCGCCTCCCGCGGCGGCGGCCCCGGCCCCCGCGCCCGCCGCCGCCAAGACCCCGGCCAAGAAGGGCAAGAAGGAGTTCGCGATGCCCAAGCTCCAGCCCACGCGGGGGTTCTCCTCGATGGGCGGGAAAGGCGGTCACGCCGCGCCCGCCGGCGCCGCGCCCGCCGGGGCGCCGGCCGGAGGCGGTGACGCCCAGGACCTGCTCAAGAACCTGCCCCACGGCGCCGCGGACAACCCCCAGCTCCAGCAGTACCTGAAGGGACAGGGCAAGTAGGCTCCCGCCGGGGAAAGAAGAGGGCCCCCGGGGTCTCCCCGGGGGCCCTTCCGTTTACGGCCGGCGGAGGTCAGGCCGCGAGAGGGCGGCGCGACTTCACGACGGTCTCTCCGATCTCCGAGAGGTTCTCGACGACCGTGATCCCGGCCGCGCGCAGCGCGGCGATCTTGGAGGCGTGCGTGCCGGAGCCGCCCTCGACGATCGCGCCCGCGTGGCCCATCGTGCGGCCCTCGGGGGCGGCCTTGCCGGCGATGAAGCCGAACACGGGCTTGGACATCTTCTCCTTGAAGAAGCGCGCCGCCTCCTCCTCCGCCGAGCCGCCGATCTCGCCGATCATCACGACGGCCTCGGTCTCCGGGTCCTCCTCGAACTTCGCGAGGATGTCGGTGAAGTGGGAGCCGTTGATCGGGTCGCCGCCGATGCCGACGACGGTGGACTGGCCCAGGCCGCGCTTGGTCAGCTGGTCGACGGCCTCGTAGGTCAGGGTGCCCGAGCGCGAGACGACGCCGATCGGGCCGGGCTTGTGGATGAAGCCGGGCATGATGCCGGCCTTGCACTGGCCGGGCGTGATCACGCCGGGGCAGTTCGGGCCGACCAAGGTGATCGCGCGTCCCTGGCGGGTCGCCTGTTCGATGTAGCGCTTGACGCGCGCCATGTCGAGCACCGGGATGCCCTCGGTGATGCAGATGACCGTGGAGCAGCCGGCGTCCACGGCCTCCATGATCGAGTCCGCGGCGTACGGCGCCGGGACGAAGATCAGGGAGACGAACGCGCCGGTGTTGCGGACCGCGTCGTGCACGGTGTTGAACACCGGGCGGTCGAGGTGGGTCTGGCCGCCGCGGCCGGGCGTGACGCCGGCGACGATCTGCGTGCCGTAGTCGATGCACTGCTTGGCGTGGAAGCTGCCCTGGGAGCCGGTGAAGCCCTGGACGACGATCTTCGAGTTCTTGTCGAGGATGATGGACATGGTGTTTCCCCTTAGGCCTTCTTCGCGGCCGCGACCGCCTTCTGCGCGGCCTCCCAGAGCTCGTCGGCCTGGATGACCGGGATCCCCGACTCGGCGAGGATCTTCTTGCCCGCCTCGACGTTCGTGCCCTGCAGGCGGACGACGAGAGGGACCTTCAGCTTGATCTTCTTGAGCGCGGCGACGACGCCGGCCGCGATCATGTCGCACTTCACGATGCCGCCGAAGATGTTGATCAGGATCGCCTTGACCTTCTTGTCCTTCAGGATGATCTTGAGCGCCTTCGTGACGCGCTCCTCGTTGGCGCCGCCGCCGACGTCGAGGAAGTTGGCCGGGCTGCCGCCCGCCAGCGCGATCGTGTCCATCGTGCCCATCGCCAGGCCCGCGCCGTTGACCATGCAGCCGATGTTGCCGTCCAGGCCGACATAGGAGATGTCGGCCTCGCGGGCCTCGATCTCGAGCGCGGACGCCTCGTGGTCCGTCAGCTTCGACAGCTCCGGGTGGCGGAAGGAGGCGTTGGCATCGGTCGTGACCTTCGCGTCCAGCGCCATCACGCCCTTCGGGGTGAGGATGAGCGGGTTGATCTCCAGCATCGAGCAGTCCAGGTCGATGAACGCGCGCACCAGGACCTTCGCGACGCGGCAGAACTCGCCGACGCGGTCGGCGGGGATGTCCAGCGCGAACGCCAGGCGCCGGGCCGCGAAGTCGCGCAGGCCGACGTTCGGGTCCACGCCCATGCGGATGATCGCCTCCGGCTTCTCGGCGGCCAGGGTCTCGATCTCCATGCCGCCCTGGGCGGACGCGATGATCGTCGGGCCCGCGGCCTTGCGGTCCATCACGACGGAGAAGTACAGCTCGCGCTCGATCTTGACGCCGCCCTCGATGAGCAGCTCCTTGACCTTCAGCGCGTGGCCGTGGGTCTGGTGGGTGACCAGGTCCATCCCGATCATCGCCTTGGCCAGCGCCGCGGCCTCCTTCGGGGTCTTCGCGAGCTTGATGCCGCCGGCCTTGCCGCGCCCGCCGGCCAGCACCTGCGCCTTCAGCACCCACGGGCCCTTGCCCGCCTTTTTGAGCGCCGCGCCCAGTTGGGCGGCCTTGCTGATGACGCCTCCGTTCGGGGGCACCGGCAAGCCCCGCACCTTCAGGATGTCTTTGGCCTCGTGCTCGAGAAGCTTCATGGGTTCTCCTTGGTTAAGCGGCGACGGTCCAGGTCTCGGGCCCCTTGAGGAGCTTCGCGAGGTCCGGGGCCTTCTCGGCCTTGGCCTGGTCGAGCTGGGCGCCCATCAGCTCGTGGAGCGCGGGGCGCTCGACGGCGCGCAGGACGCCCTGAGGCATCGGCTCGCCCATGTGCGCCAGCATCTGCGCCATCATCGGGTCCTTCTCGTCGTGGACGAGCAGGTCCTTCGGCGGGTTGGCGGGGTCGAAGGTCACGACCTCGTAGCCGAGGCCCTTCAGCCGGATCCCCTTGTCCTTCTTCGCGCCGAAGATCATCGGCTTGCCGTGCGCGACCTTCATCGTCTTCTCGTCGCGCACCTCGCGGCCGGTGACCGCGTCGAACGCGCCGTCGTTGAAGACGATGCAGTTCTGGAAGATCTCGATGATCGCCGAGCCCTTGTGCTTCGACGCGCGGGTCAGGACCTCGCCCAGGAACGGCAGGTCGGTGTCCACCGCGCGGGCGACGAAGGTCGCCTCGGCGGCGAGCGCGACCGCGACGGGGTTCAGCGGCATGTCGATGGTGCCCATCGGGGAGGACTTGGTCTTCTTGCCGATCTCGGAGGTCGGCGAGTACTGGCCCTTGGTCAGGCCGTAGATCCGGTTGTTGAACAGCAGGATCTTCAGGTCCACGTTGCGGCGCAGAGCGTGGATCAGGTGGTTGCCGCCGATGGACAGGCCGTCGCCGTCGCCGGTGATCACCCACACCTGCAGGTCCGGGCGGGCGCACTTGAGCCCGGTCGCGACCGTCGGGGCGCGGCCGTGGATCGAGTGGAAGCCGAAGGTGTTCATGTAGTACGGGAAGCGCGACGAGCAGCCGATGCCCGACACGAACACGATCTTCTCGCGCGGGATGCCGACGGTCGGCATCACCTTCTGCACGGCCGACAGGATCGCGTAGTCGCCGCAGCCGGGGCACCAGCGGACCATCTGGTCCGACTTGAAGTCCTTGGCCTGCAGCACGGGGCCCGACGCCGGCAGAGTCTCGAGTTCGTCCTTCATGTCGGCCATGTTACTTGCCCCCCTTGAGGATCGCGTCGATGCCGGCTTCGACCTCGGACACCTTGAACGGCTGGCCCTTGATCTTGTTCAGGCCGGTCGCCGGCACCAGGTACTTCGCGCGCAGGACCTTGAGCAGCTGGCCCATGTTGAGCTCGGGCACGAGGACGTGCTCGAAAGAGGCC
>JACQBB010000354.1 GCA_016194625.1 Elusimicrobiota bacterium
GCTGGACCTGGCCGAGCAGAAATTCGAGACCGAGCGCGTCAAGCAGAAGGGCGAGCTCGATGAGAAGAAGGCCGCCGTGGAGAACGTGGTCGCCGGCCTCTCCGAGCGCCTCAAGTCCTATGAGGAGATGGTGCGCAAGTTCGAGACCGACCGCGCCGCCAAGTACGGCTCGCTGGAGAAGGGCCTGCAGGACGCGGCCGCGCAGACCGCCAAGCTGGCCGGCACCACCGAGGGCCTGCGCGCGCTGCTGGACAACTCCCGCGCCCGCGGCCAGTGGGGGGAGCGCATGGCCGACGACATCCTGCGCGCCTCCGGGCTGCAGGAGGGCGTGCAGTACCTCAAGAACCGCGCGCTCGACACCTCGACCTCCCGCCCCGACTTCACCTTCCTGCTCCCCGAGGGCAAGAAGCTCAACATGGACGTGAAGTTCCCGCTCGACAACTGGCTGCGCTTCTCGCACGCCGCGACCGACGAGGAGCGCGCGCGCTTCAAGAAGGACTTCGGCAACGACGTGAAGGCGCGCGTGAAGGAGATCCAGAAGCGCGACTACGTCAGCCCCGAGGAGGGGACGCTCGACTACGTGCTCCTGTTCATCCCCAACGAGCAGGTGTACGGCTTCATCCAGGAGTCGTTCCCCGGCCTGGTCGACGAGGCGCTGGCCCAGAAGGTCGTGCTGTGCTCGCCGTTCAGCCTGTACGCGGTGCTGGGCGTCGTGCGCCAGGCCTTCGACCACTTCCACTTCACGCAGGCGACGCAGGAGGTCCTGAAGCTGATCTCGCAGTTCGGCGCGACCTACGAGACCTTCAAGACGCGCTTCGTGGACCTGGGCGACAAGCTCGGCAAGCTGCGCGAGCTGTACGAGGACATCGAGCAGAAGTCCTTCAAGCGCCTGGACGCCTCGGTCGCCAAGATCGAACGCGTGCGCAAGGGCGAAGAGAAGCCCGAGGCGCCCAAGCTCCCCGCCGACCTGGGCTAGCCGCGCCCCGGCCGGACCGGCGGCGTCACGAACAGCGAGATCAGGGCCCCCAGCAAGCCGCCCGCCGCGCCGCCGACCGCGGCGCCCAGGGGTCCCGCGACGCTCCCGACCACCGCTCCGGCTCCGCCCCAATAGCCCATCTCGAGCGGCAGCCCCTCGGCCAGGCCGCCGCCGGCCCCGACCGAGACCCGGTCGCGCGGCCCGGGATGCCGCGGCGCCCCGAACGCGAACTCCAACGGGACCGGCCGCCCGGCGATCGGCGCCGAGGAGACGGCCAGGTCCGGCGCCGCGCCCGCGGGACGCGCGGCGAGCAGGGCGAGCGCGACCGCGAGCCTAGCCGTCCAGGCCGTCATAGCGGCGCAGGGAGAACGCCTTGAACGCCGCGAGCTGGGCGAGGATGAGCAGCGCCAGCACCGGGAAGGCCGCGGGCGTCAGGACGTAGCCGTCCAAGACCGTATTCTCCCGCGCCGGCGCGGGCGGCGCGACCGCCGCGCCGAACGGGTCGAGGTGCCTCTCGGTGCTGAAGCTGAGGCCGACTTGGAGCAGGCCGCGGCCTTGGCCCTTCGGCTTGGTCGGGTCGTAGTCGAGGCGGACGCTGACGAGGGTCAGCACCAGCAGGACGACTTGGAGGGACAGCCCGAGCAGGAGCGTGGTGCGCGCGGCCTCGCCGGTGATGACGCGCTCGCGCTCGTCGCCCTCGCGCAGGCCGCACAGCCGGCCCATCGCGCGCTCGCGGCGGGCGCGGTCGAGCAGGAGGCTCAGCGGCGCGACCGGCGCGCACAGCACCCAGCCGAACGCGGCGGAGTTGACCGCGCGGCGCCAGGCCGCCAGCGGCTCGCCGGCCCAGTGGGCCAGCGCGGCGTCGGCCAGCACCAGCGGCCAGCCGTACTTCAGAAAGGTCAGCGCGAGGTCGCGCAGGCGTCCGATGAAGCGTTTCATCCGTTCTCCTCCAGGCTGAAGATGTCCTCGATCGGCTTCTGGAAGAAGCGCGCGAGCCGGAACGCGAGCTCGATGCTGGGCAGGTACACCCCGTTCTCCAGGCAGTTGATGGTCACGCGCGACACGCCGACCTTCTGGCCGAGGGCCTCCTGCGTGAGGCCGGCCGTGGTCCTCAGCTCGCGGACCTTGTTCGTGATGGGGGACTTCGCGTTCGGTGTCATGTAATGTATGCCTTACATGTCTGATTGTAATGCATGCTTTACATGAAGTCAAGGGGGAGCGCGACGCGCTCCGGGGCCCGCGGGCGCGGACGCTCTAGTGCTTCGTCGCCTTCCGGCGTCGGCGCGCCGGGTGCGCGGCTTCCGTCGGACCGGGAACATCCGGCTTCAGCGTGCCCTTCGGCGCGTGGCTGGTCGCCCACGGGAAGAACCCGTTGGAGTGCGACGGGATCCGGTGGCGGGCCAGCAGACGATCCAGATACATCTTCATGACCGATGGGGCCGCAACGGTCCCGCCAGGGCCGCTAGGACAGGGGGAACGGAATCCCGGTGAGACGCTCCGAAGCGTCCCACAATCGCCGAGCGTCGGCCTCGTCCCGCGCGCGGGCGGTCGCCATGACCGGGACGGGGAAGCCGGTCATCTCCCGGAAGCCATGGGGGCCGTAGTAGCCGCCGGGGGCCGCGTCGGGCATGCCGGCCGCGTACAGGATGGGCAGGGCGCCCTGCTCCTCGGAGTGGGAGAACAGCGGCCACACCAGTTCGGTGAGGCGCGTGAGCAGGGTCGGCCGCCCGCCGCCCAGGCCGTTCTCCACGATCCGGGTCCGGGCCACGCCCGGGTGGGCGGCGACGCTGCGCAGGGGCCAGCCGGCGGCGTCGGCGCGGCGCTGGAGCTCGAAGGCGAAGAGCAGGTTGGCGAGCTTGGTCCGCGCGTAGGCGGCCCAGGGCACGTAGCGGCGCGCGCTCATCAGGTCGTCGAAGTCCAGGCGCCCGCGCTTGTGGGCGATGGAGGCCACCGGCACTACCCGCGGGGCCTCGGCGCGGCGCAGCGCGGGGACGAGCAGCGCGGTCAGGGCGAAGTGACCGAGGTGGTTGGTGGCCATCTGCAGCTCGAAACCCTCGGCCGTGGTCTTGCGGCTCAGGGGGGCCATGATGCCGGCGTTGTTGACCAGGACGTCCAGGGCCTCGCCGCGGGCCAGGAACGACGCGGCGAAAGCGCGCACGGACCTCAGGTCGGACACGTCCAAGGGCGCGAGCTCCGCTTGGGCGTCCGGAACGGCGGCGCGCAGGCGGGCCAGGGCGCCGGCGGCCTTGTCCGGGTTGCGGCAGGCCAGCACGACGCGGGCGCCCTTGGCGGCCAGGCCGACGGCGGTCTGGTAGCCGATGCCGGAGTTGGCGCCGGTCACGACCGCCAGGCGGCCGCGTTGGGAGGGGAGGTCGTCGAGGGTCCAGCGCGTCATGGGAGGATTCTAGCCAAAAAGGGACCCCCCGGCCGGGTGAACCGGCCGGGGGGTCTTTTCAGGCCCGCGTCAGGCTCTTAGAGCTTGACGACGTTCGCAGCCTTCGGGCCCTTATCGGTCTGAAGGAGATCGAACTGAACGGTCTGGTTCTCGGAGAGGGTGCGGAAGCCGTTGCCCTGGATCACCGAGTGGTGAACGAACACGTCCGGGGTGCCGTCGTCCGGGGTGATGAACCCGTAGCCCTTCTGATCGTTGAACCACTTAACCTTGCCTTGCATGCTCATGTGTCTTTGTAACCTCTGTTTACGACTTGTGCTGGCCCCTCGGCGGGGGCCCCCCTCGTCGGGGCTGTCTCGATTATATCACGGGGTCTCCGTCCGTCAAGTGTCATTAATTAGCGTTAGGGGGGGAATTTTTACCACCCCCTCACGGGGCCTGGGCGAGGGGCGGGTCTCCCGGGAAAACGGGGAAAAAAGAGCCCCCGCCGGGCCGCGGCGGGGGCTTTTCGAGAGCGGCGGAGGGCGGTCTAGCGCTGCTTGGCTTTGAGGCGCGCCTCGCGGCGCTTCTCGGCGGCCTGCCAGCGCTCCTTGTCCTCACGCGTCTCCAGGAGCAGGGGCGGGACGGCGGAGGGGCGGCGGTCGCCGCCCACGGCGACCATCGTCACCAGGCAGGAGTTCGTGTGCTGGCGGGTGCCGCCGGGCATGTCCTCGGCGTACACCTCGACGCCGACCTCCATCGAGGTGCGGCCGGCGTGGTGGATGCGGGCCTGGGCGATCAGGAAGGTCCCCACGCGGATGGGGACCAGGAACTCGACGCGCTCCATGGCGACGGTGACGCAGGGCTTGCCGGCGTGGCGCATCGCGCACACCGAGGCCGCCTTGTCGACCATCTGTAGGACCTTGCCGCCGAACACGGTGCCGTGCATGTTCGCGTCCGGCGGGAACATCAGGTCGGCGACCTCGGTCACCGACTCGCGGACGGCCTTCGGCGGGAGGTGGTTGACGGACTTGCGGCGCTCAACGGGCATAGTACCTCGGGCGGCGGTCCTCGAACAGGTCGCAGGCGGGGTGGACCTTCTTGTCCTTGGCCGTCCAGGCGTCCACCGCGACCACGGCCGCGCGGACGTCGTCATGGCCCAGGCGCACCGCCAGGGAGCCGTTCGGGGTCACGATCTGGGACTGGCCGATGAAGGACAAGCCGCGCTCGGAGCCGACGCGGTCGGCGGTGGCGGAGAACACGCGGTTCTCGAGCGAGCGGATCTTCATGCCTTCCGGGCACCACGGCAGCACGAGGTTGGCCGGGTGGGCGATGACCTGGGCGCCCTTGAGCGCCAGCGTGCGGGCGCTCTCCGGGAAGAACC
>JACQBB010000329.1 GCA_016194625.1 Elusimicrobiota bacterium
ACGACTCGCTGATCCCCGCCGCGCACCTGACCGCCGCCTCCGGCGTGCTGAGCCTCGGCCTGGACGTGGTCACCTTCGTGCCCAACGTGGCGCTGTCGGCGGGGCAGAGGCTGTCGCGCAACGCCCACGTGCGCCGCTCCGCGAAGGCGCTGCGCCGCTTCGCCGACTTCGTCGAGGCGCGGGAGAAGGAATCGTCGTCTAAATCCCGCGGTCCCGCTCGGTAAGCCTGAGGCCGCGGAGCTCGTCGGTTAGGGTGAAGACTCGTGTCCGCGCCCACCCCGATAATGGCGCCCGGGGGTATTTGCCGTCAAGACCGTTTGAATCGTCGCCAATCCACCATGGCGGCGGCTCCGAGGATCGCGAGCGGATGCGTGACGGCGAGACTATATACATGCATCTTGCTGTAGATGAAAACCGCATGCCCGACTTCCGTGAGCGTCCCGTGATCGGACAAGAAATAGCCCCGGTCTTTGTATTCAGGGCCGCGGGTGTTTGGCGGCGTAAGCATCGAGGAGCATGCGGATCATCTTCTGGTACGGGGTGTGCTGCTTCTTGGCGACGCGCTTGAAGTAATCCACGCTGGACCTGCTGAGGACCATCGTGACTTTCACGCCTTCCTCCTTGAAGATCAGACGCTCGGGAGGCGGCAGGAAATTAGGGATGACCCGGGGGTCGCCCATCGGTTCATCGGTGTATTTGATTCGTTTTCTCATAGATCGCTCTGCCTTTGCGCCAATAGCCGGCTCCGAAGATCCGGATCGCGTCGTTCCTGTAGGTGAATCGCGCGGTCAGCACGCCGCCGTCGACGAGCCCGAAACAGAAGTAGCGCTTCTCGCCGCGACTGTGGCGCGTGTCCTCGGCGATGACGCATCTTGGGTCCGAGGATGCGGATTGCGCCGCGGAGAACGAGACGCCGTGCTTGACCTGGTTCAGGGCGTCCTTGCGTTCGTCCCACTCGAACGCGGCATACCTGAGGTTAGTATAGCCCGTATATGGAATATTTGCCATACGAATATATGTATGGCCGCGCAAGAGGCCACCCCACCATACGATTCAGGGGGCCGAAAAGTTCCGTCGGGCCGGCGTCAGCCGTGCCGGCCCATCTCGCCCAGGTAGGAGAGCGTCTTCAGGCCGTCCATGCGGTCGAGGTAGACGAGGCCGTTGAGGTGGTCGGTCTCGTGCTGGACGACGCGGGCGGGGAAGCCCTCGTAGACGCGCTTGAACGGCTTGCCGTCCAGGCCCAAGCCGGTCAGCTCCAGCTTCTTGTGGCGGCGCACCATCCCGCGCAGGTCGGGCACCGACAGGCAGCCCTCCCAGTCCTCCTCGAACTCGTCGCCGACGGGGGTGATGACCGGGTTGAAGACGACCGTCAGCTCGATGCCCTCGACGTGGCGCTTGGTGCCCTTGGGCAGGCCCATCAGGAACACCGACAGGTCCTCGCCGACCTGGTTGCCGGCGATGCCCACGCCGTCGTACTCCTCCATGGTGACCGCCATCTCGCGGACCAGGCGCTGGACGTCGGGCGTGCGGACCTCGTCCGCCTTGAGCTTGCGCAGGACCTTGCGCAGGACGGGATGGCCCAGCTGGGTGACCTTGCGGATGCCGGTGGAGACGAGCATGTCTTTCATTTTAACGCTTCCTTGGGATATTCGGCCATCACCGACTCGGCGGCGCGGCGCGTGAGAGCGTGGTAGGTCGGCGCGGCGGCGGCGAACACCTCGCGCGCGAGCGCGCGGCCGGCGGGCGTCTTGCCGAGCGCTTGATAGAGGGGGCGGACGTACTTCATGCGGCCGACGGTGGACAGCAGGGCGCGGATCTTGGGGAACGCGGGCGCGTAGCCGCTGGCGGCGGCGATGCACAGCCACTGGGTCAGGAGCTCGTGGTTGCCGCGGCCGCTCAGGGACAGCGCGGCGTCGAGCTGGGCGCACTCGTCCGCGCTCATCTGGCGCGGCAGTCGCTGGAGGTAGGCGAGCAGCTCGGTCGGCGTCAGCCGCGCGGCCAGCGCCGCGTCCGGGCGCTTCCCGGACTTCCAGCCGGCGGCCAGGGCCGACAGCTCCTCGAGCTTCGGCGAGACGAAGACGGGCGCGCCGTCGGGCAGTCCCGGGCGGTCCAGCCAAGCGGGAGCGTCCACCTTCTCCAATAAGCCGGGGAACTTATCCTCGACGAAGGCGCAGAAGGCCTCGGTGGTGATGCTCTGGAAGCGGAAGCGCTTCATGTACGCCTTCACGAAGGCGTCGAACTCGGCCTCGCCGCCCGCGGCGCGTTCCAAAGTGACGACGAAGCGCGCGCCCTTCTCGTAGGGGACCGTGCTGAAAGCGTCGTCGGGGTCGACGCCCTGCAGGCGCGTGCGCAGGCAGGTGAGCTCGGGCGTCTTGCGGAAGCGTTCGAGCGCCTCTTCCAATTCCTTCTGGCCGACGCCCCAGGACAGCGTCGCGGCCGCGTCGCCGCGCAGGGCTTTGAGGATGCGGCGCTCGGCCCAGACGGTGAAGCCCTCGTTGAGCCAGAAGTGCTCGGCGGTCGCGTTGGTGACCAGGTTCCCGGTCCAGCTGTGCGCCAGCTCGTGCGCGACGACGTCCACCAGGCTGCGGTCGCCGGCGAGCAAGGTCGGCGTCAGGAAGGTCATGCGCGGGTTCTCCATCCCGCCGTACGGGAAGGAGGGGGGCAGGACGAGCATGTCGAAGCGGTCCCAGTCGTACGGCCCGAACAGCGACTCGGCGGCGCGGATCATCTCCTCGACGCCGGCGAACTCGGACGCGGCGGCGCCGACGGTCGCGGGCTCCGCCCACACGCGCGAGCGGTGGGACAGGTCGCGGCCCTCCAGCTCGCCGACGGCCAGCGCGAGCAGGTAGGACGGGATCGGCTGGGGCATCTTGAAGCGGAAGACATGGCGGCCGTCGGCGGCGGGCGCGTCTCCGGCGGGCCCGGCGCTCATCACCGCGGTCAGGCCCGCGGGCACGTCGAGCGCGGCCTCGTAGGTCACGCGCGCGACGGCGCTGTCCTGGCACGGGACCACCGAACGGGCGTGGATGGCCTGGCACTGGCTGAACAGGAACGGCTGCTTCTTGCCCGCGGTCTGCTCGGGCGACAGCCACTGCAGGCCGGCGGCGGCGGGGGAGGTCTCGTAGGCGACGGTGACGGTCTTGGTTCCGGCGGGCAGCGTCAGGCGCAGGCGCCGTCCCAGGATCGGCTCGTCGGGGCCCAGCTCGAACGGGACGGGCTTGCCGGCGACGGTCGCGCCCGCGATCGTCAGGCCCTTCGTGTCCAGGTCGAGCGGTCCGGCGGACGGCGCCGCCAGCGTCAGGTCGATCTCGCCGCTCAGGACCTTGCGGCCGAAGTCGGCGCGCAGGCGCAGGCTCCAGGACTTCGTGCGCGGCTGGGCGTCGTCGAAATAGGAGTGGGGATCGATGCGGGCCATCGGGCGGACCTCTCTGGAAGCGCATCCTACGAAATCGTCCGGCCCCCGGTCAGGGATTTCCTATGATGTCCTCCATGACCAAGGCCCACGCGAAGAGGCTCGCCCGCATCCGCGCCGGCATCGACGGCGTCGACGACGGCGTCGTGCGCCTGCTGGCGCGGCGCCGCGCCCTCGTCATCGAGCTGGCCAAGATCAAGAAGGAGCTGAGTCTCCCGATCTACGACCGCGCCCGCGAGCAGGCGCTGATCGACCGCGTGAAGAAGTGGGGCCGCAAGCACGAGCTGAACGAGGAGTTCGTCGAGGTGCTGTTCCGTCTCGTCGTGATGAACTCCAAAGAAGTGCAGTACCATGAGGTTTTCTAGCCGCGCCCGCGCGGTCTCCGAGTCGGAGACCCTGCGCGTGGCCTCGGACGCCGCGCGCCTGCGCGCGGAGGGCAAGACGATCCTCAGCCTGCTGGAGGGCGAGCCCGACCTGCCGGTCCCCGAGCCCGTGCTGGCGGCGACCATCGCCGCTTTGAAGTCCGGCCGCACGCGCTACTCGGCGTCCACCGGCCTGCCGGAATTGAAAGCGGCTGTGGTCCGGAAGCTCCGTGAGGAGAACGGCGTGCTGTGCGCGCCCGAGAACGTCGTGGTGGCCAACGGGGCGAAGCAGGCCGTCTACGAGCTGCTCCAGGTGTTGTGCGAGCCCGGCGACGAGGTGATCATCCCGTCTCCGTGCTGGGTGACCTTCCCGGAAGCGGTGAAGCTCGCGGGGGCGACGCCCGTCCTGGTGCCGACGAACAGCGAGCATGGATTGGACCTCGACGCCGTCCGGCGCGCGGTGAACAAGAACACCCGGGCCCTCATCGTGAACACGCCGAACAACCCCACGGGGGCAATGTATCCGGAGCGCGACCTGCGGGCGCTCGTGGCCCTGGCGGCCGAGAACGACTTCGTCATCATCGCCGACGAGGCGTACGAGGCGCTGACCTACGACGGGGCGCGTCATGTCAGCGCCGCCTCGCTCGGCAAGGACGCCACGGCGCGCGTCGTCACGGTGCAGACCTTCTCCAAATCCTTCGCGATGACGGGCTACCGCGTCGGCTACCTGTGCGCGCCCGTCGGATTGGCCCAGGCGGTCGCCAAGGTCCACAGCCACGTCACCGGCAACGCCTGCACCTTCGCGCAGTACGGGGCGCTCGCCGCGCTCGGCCTGGGCGGCGCGCACCGCGAGGAATGGCGCGCCGCGCATCAGGAGCGCCGCGACCTGGCCTACGGGCTCGGCTCCAAGCTGTTCGACTGCGTGAAGCCGTGGGGCGGCCTGTTCCTGTTCGCCGACGCGCGGCGCCATCTGGGCAAGACCTTCCGGACCTCGTCCGAGCTGGCCGAGCACTTCCTTCATAAGGCGGGCGTGGCGACGGTTCCCGGCTCGGCGTTCGGCCGCGAGGGCTTCCTGCGCCTGAGCTTCTCGGCCGGGACGGCCGACCTTCGGGAAGCGTTCGCGCGCATGGAGAAAGCGCTATGACCGTCGGACTGATCGGCTTCGGCCGCCTGGGGCGCCTGCTGACGAAGCACTTCGCCAAGGACGCGAAGATCCTCGTCTCCGACGCCAGGTTGGACGCGCGCCTGGCGCGCCGGCTCGGCGCGACGCCGGGCTCGTTCGCGGAGGCGTGCGCGCAGGACGTCGTCGTGCTGTGCGTGCCGATGGCGGCGTTCGAGGGCGTGGTGAGGAAGATGCGGCCGTTCGTGAAGCCCGGAGCCCTGGTCGTGGACACCTGCTCGGTCAAGGAGCATCCGGTGCGCGCGATGAAGCGCCTCCTGCCGCGCTCCGTCGAGATCCTGGCGACGCACCCGAACTTCGGGCCGGACAGCGCCGCCGACTCGCTGAAGGGCCGCAAGCTGGTGCTGTGCCGCGTGCGCATGAAGGCGGCGCGCTACGCGAAGGCGAAGCGCTTCCTGTCGCGCAAAGGCCTGGAGCTGATCGAGCTGACGCCGCGCGAGCACGACCGCCGCATGGCCTCGTCGCTGGTGCTGACGCACTTCATCGGCCGCGCGCTGATCGCCTGCGGGGCCAAGACGACGGGCGTGGACACCGAGGGCTATAAAAGACTCCTGCGCATCCTCGAGACGGTGCAGAACGACTCCTGGCAGCTGTTCGCCGACATGAACCGCTTCAACGCGGGCGCGCCGGCGATGCGCCGCCGCTTCCTGACGGCGCTCAAGTCGGTGGACGCGAAGGTGCGCCGGTGAAGGTCGCCTTCCAGGGCGTGCGCGGCGCCTACTCGGAGGCGGCGCTCCTGGCCCATCATGGGGCCGCGGCCAGGCCCGTCGGTTTCGCGTTCTCCGAGCAGGTGTTCGACGCCGTCGAGCGCGGCGAGGCCGACGCGGGCTTCGTGCCGGTCGAGAACAGCATCGTCGGCGCGGTCGGCGTCAACACCGACCTGCTCCTGTCGCGGCCGGTGTTCGCGGTCGCCGAATCGTACCTGCTCATCGAGCATTGCCTGCTCGGCCGGCCGGGCGACCGGCTGGAGGACGTGACGACGGTGTACTCGCACCCCGTGGCTCTCGGCCAGTGCCGCGACTTCCTCAACCGGCGCGGCCTCCGGACGGTGCCCGAGTACGACACGGCCGGAGCCGCCGAGCTGGTCGCGCGCCGCTCCCTCCCCGGCGAGGCCGCGATCGCGGGGCGCGCCTGCGCGGAGGCCTACGGCCTGACGGTGCTGGCCGAGGGCGTCCAGACCGAGAAGCTCAACTTCACCCGCTTCCTCGCTTTCGTGCGCGCCGACCGCGCGCCGCGGGAGCCCAAGGCCGGCAAGACCAGCCTCGCCTTCTCGGTCCACCACCATCCCGGCGCGCTGCTCGAGTGCCTGAAGGTGTTCGCCGACCACGCGCTGAACCTGACCCGGCTGGAGTCGCGGCCGATCGCGTCGGACCCGTTCCAGTACTCGTTCTTCGCGGACCTGCTCGGCGGGACCGGCGACGCCGAGGTGAAGGCCGCGCTCGCGGAGCTGGCGAAGACGGCGCGCTCGGTGAAGGTGCTGGGCTCCTATCCCGCCGCCGAGCGCCCCAAGCCCGCGCGATGACGCCCGGCTCCCCACTCGTCCCCTTCCTCTACCTGCTCATCAGCCTCATCTGGGGCTCGACCTGGCTGGTCATCAAGATCGGCCTGGTCGGCGTGCCGCCGTTCCTGGGCGCGGGCCTGCGCTTCGCGCTGGCGTCCGTCGTGCTGTTCGCGATCCTGCGCGCGCGGGGCACGCGGATCGCGGTGGACCGCGACGGGATGATCGCCGTGCTCTCGTGCGGCCTGCTCAGCTTCACGGTGTCGTACGCGTGCGTGTACTGGTCCGAGCAGTACATCTCGAGCGGGCTCACCGCGGTGCTGTACTGCCTGATGCCGCTGTCGACCTCTCTGCTCAGCCGCTTCTGGACGCGCTCGGAGACGCTGACCCTGCGCAAGGTCGGCGGGATCCTGATCGCCACCGCCGGGACCGTCGTGCTGTTCCGCCCGGCCGCGGCGACGACGCGCGCCGAGCTCGCGGGGATGGCCGTGGCGCTGCTGTCGGTCCTCGGGGCGTCGGTGAACCTGGTCAGCGTGAAGAAGTACGCCAAGCACCTGGACGTGGTGACGATGAACGCGCTCGGCATGACCATCGGCGCGGTCTGCCTCCTGCTCTTGAGCGCCGCCGTCGAGCGCGGCGCGACCGTGGTCTGGACGCGCGCCAACGTCGGCGCCATCGTGTACCTGTCGCTAGCCGGCTCGGTGGTGACCTTCCTGTCCTACTACTCGCTGATCAAGGTGATGGAGGCCTCGCGTCTCAGCCTGATCACGCTGATCATCCCGATCGTCGCGCTGTTCCTCGGCCGCGTCTTCCTGGGCGAGGCGCTGCCGCCGGGCGCCTGGGCGGGCATGGGCGGCATCCTCGCGGGGGTGGCGATCGCCATCGTGCCCGCGCTCGCGCCGCGGCGGTGAGAGCATGAGCGTCGATCCCGACTTCGACCGCTGGGTGGCCCTGGCCTTCGCCTCTCAATTCCTGGTCGTGTTCCTGGCGTACGTCCGCGCGGGAATGCGGCCCTCATGGGCGACGTTCCGGCCGACGATCGTCGGGTTCGTGCTGGCGGGCCTGCTGATGTTCCGGGGCGTCCGCTACGGGGCGGTCGAGGTCGGCTCGCTCGTCATCGCGGCGCTCTTCTTGGGCAACCTCGCCTACCGCGTCTCGACGGTGCGCGGCGCCGCCTGGGAAAGCCTCGACTGGCACGCGCGCTGGGTGCTGCTGGCCCCGGCCGCGATGCTGGTCGTGCTGCTGGTCTCGTCCGTCCTGATGGATCTCCTGCCGCGCCCGGCGTCGACCCGGGTGCTGGAGGGGATGAGCCTGTTCATGATCGCGGCGGCGGTCGTCGCTTTCGTCGACCCGAAGGGGCCGACCGACCAAGGGCTCGGCTGGCGCGAGTACGGGACGGCGCTGGTGCCGCTGGGGACGATCGGCCTGATCGCGACCGACGACAAGCGCGCCGACGCGGCCTTCCTGGGCGCGGCGGGATTGGGTTTGTGCTTCCTGTCCGACGTGCTGATCCGCGGCCGGACCTACCGCGAGAAGCGGGACTTGTCCCCGCTCGGGCTGGAGCTGACGCACGACGGCCTATGGTTGAACGGCGCCGCCGACGGCGTACGCCTGCGCTTCAAGGACATGCGCAGCTATTGGGACCTGGAGATGGAGGCGGACGTGGCTCCCGGCCCGTTCCTGGCCGCGATGAACGCCGCGATCCCGCTGGAGGTCCCGCTGCGCGCCTTCCTCCCCGGTCACGTCGAGATCCCCGCGCCGCCGGCCTGGGACGGCTATCGCGTGTTCACCGGCGACGCCGCGGCCGCGCGCGCGGCGCTGGCCGACGCGCCGGCGCCCCGTCCCGTCCCGCGCTACCTGCGGCGCCGCGACGGCGTGCTGTTCGTCCATTGGGAGGTCCCCGCCGACGCGGCGCCCGTCCCCGCGCAGTTCCGCCTGCGCCTGCGCGCCGTCGCGGCCCTGGCCCGCCGGTGGAAGCGATGAGCGTCGTCGGCGCCTTGGCCGGCTACGGCCTGCTGGCGGCGTTCGCGCTCGTCGCGGCATGGCCGCTGTACAGCGTCTATCGGCTCGCGCTGCGCGTCCTGAAAGGGACGCCGCTGCCGGCCGCCGGCATCTACGGCCTGTACCTCGGCGGCTTCCCGTGGACCTTCCTGGTCTTCTACCAAGGGGCGCTGCATCCGGCGCTGAAGCCGCTGCTCGTCGTCCCGTTCCTCGCCTGCGGGATGCTCGCCGCCGTGTGGGGCCGCTTCATGGACCCGCCGCGCAGCGGCGCTTCCTCGACGGGCGACATGCTCGCGCTGTGGTTCTTCGGCCTGATGAGCCTGGTCACCTGCGGCGGCGGCTATTTCGACCGCATGGTCACGGTCTCCGAAGCCTCGGGGCGCCTCAGCAAGGCCGGCATCCGCACGGACGATCCCGCGGCGCTGGCCCGCGCGATCGACGCCGAGGACCCGTTCGTCCGCATGGGCGCCGCGATGAACCTGCAGAGGTTCGGCGCCTCCGCGCCGCCGGCGCGCGACGCGCTGACCAAGGCGCTCGCCGACCCCGACGAGCGCGTCGCCGACTACGGCCGGCGCGCGTTCTACGGGAGCGCGAACGCCGTGCCGTCGCCCGAGGTCCTCGGCCCCCTGCTCGACTCCGCGGACGCGGCGTCGCGCGAGCGGGCGGGCAAAGGGCTCGACCGGCTCGACCCGGCCGCGAAGACCGCGGCGCTCAAGGCCGTCGAGGAATGGCGCGCGCGCAAGTCCGTATACTACGCCCACCCGTTGTCGATCTACGACATGCCGGAGGAGGCCGCCGACATCGCCGCCTTGCGCGCGGCCGGCTACCGCGTGAACGACCCCAACGACCCCGCGGTCGAGGGCCGCTTCCAGGCCTCGAAGGACTTCTCGGTCTTCACCGACCTGGCGCAAGGCAGCGACGCCGTCGCCGTGCGCTCCTTCCCCGACGGCAAGCTCGGCGCGGGCGTGGCCAAGGAGGCGCTGTCCGCCTTGGAGCGCGGCAAGCCCGTGTTCGAGCTCCGCGACGGCGACCCTCCGTCCTTGCGCCCCCTCGACGCCGCGGAGATCCGCTCGCGCGCGCTCACCATCGAGGAGACCCGGGCGGCGCTGAAGCGCTACGGCGTCGTACCGCGCATCAAGTACTGACCGGGCCGGTCAGCGCTTCGCGGCGGCGCGGATGAGGCGCGCGGTGTCGTCCCAGCCCAGGCAGGCGTCGGTGACCGACACGCCGTAGCGCAGCTTGCCGTGGTCCTTGGGGTCCTTCGGGATGTCCTGGCGGCCTTCGTGCAGGTTGCTCTCCAGCATCAGGCCGGCGATGGGCGAGGCGCCCTCGCGGACCTGGGCCAGGCAGGCGTCGAACACGCCGGGCTGCTTGCGGTGGTCCTTGTCGGAGTTGCCGTGCGAGCAGTCCACCATCAGGCGGCGGTTCAGGCCCGCCAGCTTGAGCTTCTCCGAGGCGTACAGGACCGAGGCGCGGTCGTAGTTCGGCTCGCGTCCGCCGCGCAGGACGACGTGGCAGTCCTTGTTGCCTTTGGTGCGGTACACGGAGACGCGGCCGTCGGGGTCCACGCCCAGGAAGTGGTGCGGCGCGGCGGCCGACTTGATCGCGTCGAGCGCGACCTGGACGGAGCCGTCGGTGCCGTTCTTGAAGCCGACGGGCGTGGACAGGCCGGAGGCCAGCTCGCGGTGGGTCTGCGACTCGGTGGTGCGCGCGCCGATGGCGTGCCAGCTGATCAGTTCGGACAGATATTGAGGAGAGACCGGGTCCAGCGCCTCGGTGGCGGCGGGCAGGCCCAGTCTGGTCACGCGCAGGAGCAGGCGGCGCGCGGCCTTCAGGCCTTCCTCGATATGGAAGGTGCCGTCCAGACGCGGGTCGTTGATCAGGCCCTTCCAGCCGACCGTCGTGCGCGGCTTCTCGAAGTACACGCGCATCAGCAGGACGAAGCGGTCCTTCACCTCGTCGGCGAGGGCGCGCAGGCGCTGCGCGTACTCGAACGCGGCCTCCGGGTCGTGGATCGAGCAGGGACCGACGACCACGAACAGGCGGTCGTCCTCGCCGCGCAGGATGCGGCGGACCTCGTCGCGGCCGCGGGCCACCGCGTCCAGGTGGGCCTTCGACGCGGGCAGGAGCTTCGCCACCTCCCGCGGCGTCGGCAGCGAGTGGTGCCCGGAGATGTTCGCGTCGACGAGCGACGCGGGGCGAGGGTCTTTCCCGGCGGTCATGGGGCATTCTCCCATATCCGACCCTGCCGGTGGAACCTCTCGGGGGCGATCGCGCGGCGGACGTTCAGCGGCGGCGGAGCTTCGCGAGGTCCCAGTCCAGATACCAGGTCAGGCTCAGCTGCGGCCCGCTCTGTGATCGGGAGAGATGGGGATATTTCCGCCAGGCGTACTCGAGGTCGAGGTCGAACGGGCCCCGCGCGAGATGCACGCCCGCGGCCGGCCCGTAGACGTCGTAATACTGGTCGTTCAGGCTTCGGACCTGCCAGCGGAACGCTCCGAACGTGTCCAGGACGATCCCGCCGGGCAGCGTCAGCCAGTCGACGCCCTGCTCGATCCAACCCTGGCTGCCGAATCCCTCGATCCCGTTGAAGTCCCGCTCGACTCGCCCCCAGGCGGAGAACGGGACCGCGACGGCGCGATGGTCCCGCCACGACGGCGTCCCGGTCCACGGCGCCAGGTCCTTGCGGGCGTACCACGCGCCGAACAGGACGGCGCCGTCGGCGTTCTGCCGGAGAAGTGGGTAGCGCTGCCACGCGTACTGCGCTCCGGCGGAGAAGATCCCGCGCGAGACCTGGGCGCCCACGTACGCGCCGTCGGCGTTGTAGTAGCGCTCGTTGAGGTCGCGCGCGCGCCAGGCGTAGCCCCCGAACGTGTCGAACGTGAGTCCTCCGGGAAGCCTTGCTGGACGAAGCCCTGCGAGCCCAGGCCGGCCACGTGGTTGAAGTCCGTGGAGACGACTCCCCACGCGGAGCCCGGATACGCCGACGGCGCGTAGGCTGCGGCCGGCGCGGCGGCCAGGACGGCCGTCGCGGCCAGCGCGAGCGCGGCGAGCGCGAGTCTCATCGGTTCCCTCCCGCGGCGGCGAGCGCCGGGCGCGCGTTCGCGGCCGAGAGGGGCCGCCATTCCCCGTCCTTGCCGAGCAGGAAGTAACCGCCGCCGTCTCCGAAGACCTTCCATTTGTCGGTCTCGGACATGAACGGCGTCTCGGGCAGGCTCGCGACCTCGCGGTCCATGCGCGCGGCGTCCGAGGCGGTCGCCGGGTCCGACACGAGGGCGGCGAGCAGGCGCGCGAGCGCGAGATAGCTCCGCGGGCGTCCATCCGTCCGTCCGCGCGGAGCTCCGGAGAAAAGCGGGCCGATCAGGCGCAAGGCGACCGGCACCCGCGTGATCGGGGGCAGCGGGATGTCCCGGAGGTCGCTCGCCTGAGCCGGCGTCGCGCGAAGGGCGCGGCCGTGCTCGGAAACGAGGACGACGACGGCGCTTCGGCCGGACGCGGCGATCCGGGCGTATAACTCGTCCAGGTCGGACGCGAGGCGGTCCACGCCGCGCGCGTAGAGCGGGACGGCGGGCTCCGTCCACCAGCCGGGCTTGTCCTCGTGCGTTCCGCCGTGCAGGGAGACCGTGTTGAAGTATAGGAACGCGCGGTCCGCTCCGTCCTGCTGGCGCCGGCTCCACCAGCGGGCGAGCAGTCGGCCGTTGTCCAGGACTTTCGCGTCGTCGTAGTTCAGCAGCCGGACGGGCAGGCCGTCGACGGGGATCGGAGGAGCCGCGCCCGCGTAGCGCGCGAGATCGCCCGTCATGCCGAAATAGCCCGGCTCGTAGTTCACCGCCAGGTAGGAGCGGAAGCCGGCGGCGCGCAGCCGATCGAACAGCGAGCAGTCCGACGGCCACGGGTCGTAGAGGCGCGAATGCTCGACTTGGCCGCACGGCGCGCGAAGGAGGCGAAGGGCGGCGGGCGTGCTGTACGAGGTCGCCGAATTGAAGCCGGTGAAGACGTAATTCGCGCCCTCCAGCAGGCGCGAACGTCCCGCGCCGATCGCGTCCAGATCGTCCCACGAGAGAGAGCAGACGTGGATCAAGACGACGTCGAACGGCTTCCCCGCCGCGCGGGCGGGAAAGTCGACGCGCCGGGCTCGCTCGCGCTCGTAGAAGCCGCGCGCCCGTGCGGCGACGTCCCGCGGCTGGCGGAGCGCCTGCGCGGGGACGAAGAGCAGGGCGATCAGGACGGCCGGCGTGGGATGCAGCCCGCGGCGGGCCGCGTACGCGAAGGCCGCCAGCGCCGCGGTCAGGGCCAGCAGGGGCCCGGCGGAGACGAGACCCCCGACGAACCCGTGGAGGAAGCCGCTCGTGAGCACGCGCGGGTTCTCGACGGCGAACGTCGCCGCGTACCAGAACGGCGGCAGATATGAGTCGTACCACGCGAGGGCGACCGCGGCGGCCGCGAGCGCCGTGGCGAGCGCGACCTCGCGGGCGCCGCGACGGGATGCGCGGCGCGGCTTGAACGGCAGCGCCGCGGCCGCGAGCAGGAAGTTCGGCAGGAAGTGCACGCGCATCGCGCCTTCGAAATGCAGCGCCAGCTTCGCCGCGAAATAAAACGCCCAGAGCCAGGGTCCGATCACGCGGCCTCCTCGAGGGCCGAGAGCACCGGCCCGACCTTCACCTTCTCCGGCGCCAAGAAGCGCATGCGCATCGTCCGCGAATCGCCGACCGCGCCGACGGCGCCGGCGGCCTCGACGCGGACGATCAGCTCGCCGAGCTTCCGGTGCGGCAGGCGGAGCGCCAGCGGGCCCGGCAGCTCCGCGCGCGCGTCGAGCGTCACGACGGCGTGGTCGTCATGGAGCTCCTCCAGGCGCACGCGGCGCGGCCCGTCGGCCGTCAGCAGCTCGGCCGGGGCGCCGGACGTCGACGCGGCGCCGCCGCGGCGGCGCAACCGCTTGCGGAGGACGGTCGAGGCGATGTGTCCCATCGCGCGGACCGAGTCGACGTTCGGACGCCGGATCTCCTGCCAGCTTTCCGGCGGGCTGAAGAGCAGGCGGA
Source organism: Elusimicrobiota bacterium (assembly GCA_016194625.1). The sequence continues at coordinate 13,493 of JACQBB010000329.1, forward strand.
CGAGCTGCGCGCGCTGGACCTCGCCGACCGCGTGGAAGCGGAGTCCGACGCGCGAACCCTCGTCCCGGACCCAGCGGCAGTGCCGGACCGCGCACTCGAGGATCGCCGTCTGGTCCTCGCCGAGGATGCGGACCACCGCGTCGTGCGGGAGCTCGGCGCGGTCCGGGATCGTCACCAAGGCGCCCGTCTCGCTGAGGTCGATCGTGCGTCCGATCCACTCCCGGCCGTCCGCGTGCAGGACCACGGGGAACCGGCGGCGAAGCCTGACGGCCTTGCGCTTGTGCGGGTGCTCGCGGGCGACCTCGATCGAGCAGGCCATCAGGATGAAGTTGAACACCGCCCAGATGCAGCTCAGCAGGTACGAATCGAGCGTCGTCGACCTCGTGCTCATGAAATGGAACGTCGCGTGGACGATGCCCGCGACCAGCAGTCCCATGAGGATCACGTGCGGGAGGACGATGCGCCAATGGAACTGCTCTTGGAGCAGCCCCTTCAGGCCCTTCGGCGTCACGTCGAAGACGAGCGCGTCCGGCCGGAACAGCGCCACGAGCGCGGTCCAGGCGAGCGCGAAGCAGCTCGCGGCCTCGTAGACGTCGGACCAGAACGGGCTCCGGTACTCGCGGCTGAGCGAGTCGAACGCGAGGTGCGAGAACAGGTAGTGCGGCAGGAAGTAGCCGACGAGCGTCCAGGTCCCCGCGACGATCGGGTCGCAGCGCAGGAGCAGGAAGGAGAGCGGCGCGAGCAGGTAGACCAGGCGCGCCCACGCGTGGAAGAAGTAGAGCAGGGAGCCGAAGTAGGAGAGGCGCTGGCGCAGGCCCAGGCCGCGCTTGACGAGGGGGTTGTCCAGGAAGAACAGCTGGACGCCGCCGCGCGCCCAGCGCTTGCGCTGGGTCAGGTAGCCCATGAAGTCCTCGGGAGACAGGCCGGCCGAGAGGACGCGGCGGTAATAGACGGAGGTCCAGCCGCGCGACTGCAGCTCCATCCCCGTGTGCATGTCCTCGATCGCGCAGTCCGTCCGGAAGCCGCCGACGTCCTCCAGCGCGGCGCGGCGGAACAGCGCGGCGCTGCCGGCGAACACGGTCGCGTTGACGGCGTCCCGGCCCGGCTGGATGACTTGGAAGAACAGGTCCTGCTCGTGCACCAGCTCCTGCTCCAAGACCAGGTTCCTTTGATAGCAGTCCGGGTTGTAGAAGTGGTGGGGGGTCTGGACGAAGGCGACCTTCGGGTCGGAGAAGAAGCCGACGGTCTCCTTGAGGAAGCTGCTCACGGGCACGTGGTCCACGTCGAGCAGGAGCAGCAGCTCCGCGGACGTCCGGCTGAGGCCGTGGTTGAGATTGCCCGCTTTCGCGTGGAGGCGGTCCGCGCGGGTCACGTATCGGCAGCCGTGGGCGGCCGCGACGGCGGCCACCTCGGCGCGCGGACCGTCGTCGAGGACGTGGATCAGGAGCTTGTCGGCCGGATAGTCGAGCGCGCGGCAGGCGACGAGGGTCCGGCGCAGGATCTCGACGGGCTCGTTGTAGATGGTGACGAAGACGTCGACGGTCGGCGGCTCGGCGGGCGCCGTCGCGGGCGTCCGCGCCTTGTGGAGCGAGAGCACCTGGACGAAGAAGAGGACGACCGACGCGAAGCCGTAGACCTCCGCGAGGAGGAGCGCGAGGCTCACGAAGAGACGGAAGTCGCTCGAGTCGTTCAGCGTGTGCGCCGCCCGCCAGTGGAGATAGCGCAGGCTGAAGAACAGGTTCAACGCGACGAGCGCGAACTTCCAACGGGCGGCGGCGTCGTGGGTGAGGCGCTCCTGCTCGGCGCGGGCGTCTCGGGTGAAGTCGGCCAAGCGGCGGAGGGGCATCGATACATTCTAGGCGGGAGCGATGTGCCGGACACGCTGCTTATGCGAAGGAATTGCGAGGAGGACGCGAGAATTCCGATGAAGGTTCGCGAACTTCGCGTCAGCGGACGCTCCGGCGCGCTCCGGCGCGCCGATTCAGCTAGAATGTGCGGTCGGCGAAAGACGGGCGACCGGGGGGAGACATGGGCAGAACGCGGTGGAAGGCGGGGATGCTGGCGGCGGCGGCGATGGCGGCGGGGACGTGGGCGGCGGCCGACTGCGAGCCGCGCGACGCCTCGGCCGCGGAGAAGCAGTACTACCAGAGCAGCTACGCCGCGCTGAAGGACGTCCTGCCGCCGGCGCCGGCCTCGTGGAAGGTCGTCGTGGACGCGCCGCAAGCCCCCGACGTCTGCGCGGAGGATCCCCAGGGCGGCTTCGAGATCGCGGTGCGGGCGCATTACCTCTATCAGGCGGGCAAGGAGGAGCTGGCGCAGGCCGACGCCGCGCGGCGCCGGATGGGCAAGGAGATCGACGCCCTGCGCGAGCTGCCGGCCGAGGTCAAGAAGGAGCGGCAGGTCTGGCTCGACAAGATGAGCGCCGCCAACAAGGCGTCCAACGCCGCCTACAAGGCCGGGGACAAGGCGCTGGCCAAGCAGAAGGACGCGGAGTCGGAGGAGTGCAGCGGCAAGGCGCGCGCGATCCGCGACAAGTACTGGGCCTCCGTCTCGCCCAAGATCGACGCCATCGAGGCGCGCAAGCGCGCGCTCAACGAGGGCATGGCCTCCGTGGACGTGCTCGTGGCGGCCAACGAGCGGTATCCGCACGCGCCGCAGGCGGACATGGGCTCCCAGGTCGCGTTCGGCAAGGTGCCGCGCCCGAAGGCCGGCGGGCTCAAGCTGGACGGCGTGCGCGTCGTGCTGGAGGGGCCCGCCGCGCGGCGCGACCTCATCGCCGGGGCGCTGGACCGCGCGAGGATCGAGGCGCTCGTCCGATAGCCGATGGCGATCCCCGAGAAGCGACGCGCCGCGCGCGGCCGCCACGACTCCGTGCTGGAGCTGCGCGGCGAGGACGGGCGCCTGCTCGCGAGCGTCGCGCGCCTGCGCGACGTGTCGTCGTCCGGCGCGCGGTTCGTCAGCACCGCCGACTTCAAGAGGGGGGCGCGCGTGCGGGGGCGCCTGCGCCTGTTCGGGACCGGGGCGCTCGACGTGGAGGGGCTCATCGTCTGGCGCCGGGACCTGTCGAACGCGACCGCCTACGGGCTCCGGTTCGAGACCGTGCGCCGCGCGCGCTGAGATGACGGCCTTCCGCCCCGCCGTCCTGCGCGACGCGCCCGCCGTGGTCGCGCTGGTGAACTCCGGCTATCGCGGCGAGGGCTCCAAGAAGGGCTGGACCACCGAGGCCGACCTGCTCGGCGGCCAGCGCACCGACGAGGGCAAGGTCAGCGAGATGATCGCGACCAGAGGCTCGCGCGTGGAGCTGGCTTTCGCCGGGGACGGCGCCCTGCTCGGCTGCGTGCACCTGAAGAAGGAGGGCGACGGGTCCTGCTACCTGGGCATGCTCACCGTGGACCCGACGCGCCAGGGCGGCGGCCTGGGCAAGGAGCTGATGGCGCGCTCCGAGGCGGTCGCCCGCGAGTGGGGCTGCCGGCGCATGCGGATGACCGTGATCTCGGTGCGCGCGGAGCTGCTCGCGTTCTACGAGCGCCGCGGCTACGCGAAGACCGGCAAGACCGAGCCGTTCCCCGAGGGCGACCCGCGCTTCGGCCTGCCCAAGGTCCGCGGCCTCGCCTTCGTCGAGCTGGAAAAGCCGCTCGACTGACCGGCGTCCTTGACGCGCGCGCCGCGGGGTGATACCCTGCTGTCGCGATGAAGACCCCGCGCCCGTCGACGGCCCGCCGCGTCGTGGTGAAGCTCGGCTCCGGCGTGCTGTCCGGGGGCGGCTCCGGCCTGGACGCGGCGACCCTGCGCCGCATCGCCGCCGAGGTCGCCGCCGCCCGCGCGGACGGGCGCGAGGTCGTCGTCGTCTCCTCCGGCGCGATCCTGGCCGGGCGCGAGCGCCTGAAGCTGGCGTCGCGCCCCAGCGTCCAGCTCAAGCAGGCCGCCGCCGCCGTCGGCCAGAGCCGGCTCATGCGCGCGTGGGAGGCGGCGTTCGCGCGCCGCGGCCTGGTCGTCGCCCAGGTCCTGCTCACCGCCGACGACCTGCGCGACCGCCAGCGCTACCTGAACGCGCGCAACACCCTGCTGACGCTGCTGCGCCTGGGCGTGGTGCCCGTCGTCAACGAGAACGACACCGTCGCCGTCGAGGAGATCAAGTTCGGCGACAACGACGGCCTGTCCGCGCTGGTCGCGGGCCTGGTGGACGCCGACCTGCTCGTCCTGCTCACCGACCAGGACGGCCTGTTCACCGACGACCCGCGCAAGGACCCGGGCGCGACCTTGGTCCCCGTCGTGCGCCCCGGCGAGGAGCCCGCGCGCGTCGGCCGCGCCGGGCCGTGGGGCACCGGCGGCATGGAGTCGAAGGTGCGCGCCGCGCGCCGCGCGGCCGGCGGCGGGATCGCCGCGATCGTCGCCAACGGCGCGAAGGCCGGCACGCTCGCCGCGGCGCTGGCCGGCGGCGAGGCCGGCACCTACTTCGTCCCCGAGGAGCGGCCGCTCACGCGCCGCCGCCAGTGGCTGGCGTTCGCGTCGCACCCGAAGGGCCGCATCGTCGTGGACGCGGGCGCTCGCGAGGCGCTGACCGCGCGCTCCAAGAGCCTGCTCGCGACCGGCGTGCGCTCCCTGTCCGGCCACTTCCATCCCGGCGACGTGGTCAGCCTGGTCGAGGACGGCGTCGAGTTCGCGCGCGGCCTGTGCAACTTCTCGGCCGCCGACCTGGAGCGCATCAAGGGGCTCAAGACCGCGCAGATCGAGGCCGCGCTCGGCCACAAGCCGGCCGACGAGGTCGTCCACCGCGACAACCTGGCGGTGCTGAGGCCGTGAGCAAGCCCTTCGACGTGGAGAGGATGGCGCGCGAGGCGAAGGCCGCGTCGCGCGCGCTCGCCAAGACGCCGACCCGGATCAAGGACCGCGCGCTGAGGACCATGGCCGCCGCCCTGCGCCGCCGCGCGCGCCCCATCTTGGCCGCGAACGCCGCGGAGGTCGCCGCCGCCCGCGCCGCCGGCCGCACCGCCGCGTTCGTCGACCGCCTGACGCTGACGCCGGAGCGCCTGGAGGGCGTCGCGCGCGCTCTCGAGAAGGTCGCGTCGCTGCCCGACCCCGTCGGGACGACGACGGACTTCGCGCGCCGGCCGAACGGCCTCGTCATCCGCAAGATGCGCGTGCCGCTGGGCGTGGTCGCGATCGTCTACGAGTCGCGGCCGGGCGTGACCGCCGACGCCGCGGGACTGTGCCTGAAGTCCGGCAACGCCGCCGTCCTGCGCGGCGGCAAGGAGGCGGTGCGGACCAACGCGCTGATCGCCGGCGCCCTGCGCGAGGGCCTGCGCGCGGCCGGCCTGCCGCCGGGCGCGGTCGGCTTCGTGGACGACCCCGACCGGGCCGCGGTGCGCCGCCTGCTCCGGCTCGACGCCCTGATCGACCTGGTCATCCCGCGCGGCGGCCCCGACCTCACCATGGCCGTGCGCCGCGAGTCGATGATCCCGGTGCTGGCCCACGACAAGGGGCTGGTGCACGTCTACGTGGACGCGAAGGCGGACCTGGGGATGGCCGCGGACATCGCCTTCAACGCGAAGGTCGAGCGCCCCGGCGTGTGCAACGCCATGGAGACCTGTCTCGTCCACCGGGCCGTGGCGAAGTCGTTCTTGCCCCGTCTGGCCCGCCGGTTGTCCGCGGCGGGCGTGGAACTGCGGGGCTGCCCCGAGTCGCGCCGGATCGTCCCTTCGATGAAGAAGGCGGCGCCCGCCGACTGGGACACCGAGTACCTCGACCTCGTCCTTTCGATCAAGGTCGTCCGTTCCTTCGACGAGGCCGTGGAGCACATCGCGCGCCACGGTTCCGGCCTGGCCGAGGCGATCGTCACGCGCGACCCGAAGGCGGCCGCGCGCTTCCAGCGCGAGGTGGACGCCGGCGCCGTGTACTGGAACGCCTCGACGCGCTTCACCGACGGCGGCGAGTTCGGCCTCGGCGCCGAGATGGGCATC
>JACQBB010000330.1 GCA_016194625.1 Elusimicrobiota bacterium
GGCCGAGCGGCCCAGGCGCTCGCGCGCCAGGCCGCGCGCCAGCAGGACGGCGGGGTCGGACGGCGTCAGCGCGGCCGCGGCGGACGCGTCTGATTCCGCGCCCGCCGCGTCGCCCTGCAGCAGGCGGAACGCCGCGCGGCGGCGCAGGAGGAGCGCGTCGCGGTCGGTCTTCAGCGCGCGGTCCAGGTACTCGAGCGCCAGGCCGCGCTGGCCCTCGGTGCTGAACGGACGGGTCTCTTCGAAGAGCCACTCGGGGCCCGGCCCCGCGTCGGACGCCGGCGGCAGGGGCGTCCCGGCCTTCGGCGGGTCCTGAGGGAAAACGCTCATCAGCGTCGGGTAGAAGGCCGCCAGGTCGGGCCAGCGGTCGCGGTGCGCCTCGTACTCCTTGAGGAGCTCGGCCGACTTCTGCAGGTACGGCCACTTGTCGCGGCCCTCCTGGTCCAGGTGCAGGTCCGCGGCGCGCGGGCCCAGCTCCGAGTCCACCAGCCGGAGCATCCCCGCGCGCACGAAGTCCTCCTTCGCGCACTGGTGCCAGTCGTTGTAGCACGGCCACGGCAGCTTCGGGTACACGCCGGACGCGCGCAGGATGCGCTCGCGGTACAGGTCGCCCAGCGTGTCGATGAGCCCGTGCGAGAGCTCGTGGCCGGCGGTGGCGACGAAGTCCTCGGGGCGGAAGGTCAGGCGGCCGCCCGCGTAGTCCGGGCCGACGACCGAGACGATCAGGTAGCGCCCGTCCTCCAGGCGCAGGACCGAGTTCTCCTGCGAGCCGCGCAGGATGAACGGCGCGAGATACACCACGTAGCGCCCGTCGTACGGGAAGCCCGCGTACTTCTCGAGCTTCTCGATGTAATGCCGCTTGGCCACGTCGGAGCGGAACTCGGTGAGGCCCGGCTCCAGCGCCGACTGGCCGTCCCGGACGAACTCCGCGACGCGCGCGGTCCGCGCGAAGTCGGCCAGCGCCGCGACCCAGGCGTCGAACTTCTCGCGGCCGCCCGCCTGTTGGACCATGTAGTCGGGCGTGAAGAAGCGCGGCCCCATCTCCGGCAGGTCGCCGCGGCGGATGATCGCGTCGGTGCGGTTGCGGTAGTCGAACACGGCCGGCAGCGCCGCGGTCAGCTTCACCGCCGGATGGCCGGCGAACTTCGCGAAGGCGGCGCGGGCGCGCTTGGCGTACTCGCCCTCCGGGATGCGGAACCCCGACGGAGGCGCCCCCCCCGCCAGCATCTGCACGATGCCGAGCGTCTCCAGCCGCGGGTCCACCGAGACCGGGATGTCGGCGGCGGACGCGGCGGAGGCGCTCAGCAGCAGCGCGGCGAGCAGGCCCTTCACGCGTCCTCTCGCGCCGGCAGGTAGATGGTCACGGCCTCGTCGGCCTTCTGCAGTTCGGACTCCAGCGTGCGCGTGGTCGCGCTCACCGGCAGGAACTCGCGGTCGCCGTAGCCGGCGAGCAGGAACACCGGATGGTCGGGGCCGTAGACGCCCGCCAGCCGCCGCGCCAGGTCCGCGCGCCAGGACCCGACGGCGGTGAAGTTGTACAGCGCGAGCGGCAGCCTCGGGTCGACGTCGGCCAGGTCCGAGCAGTCGCGCACCTGCACGCCCAGCCGCGGCGCGGCGACCGTCCCCGTCAGCGCCGGGATGGTGTCGGCTATCGAGGTCGAGGCGGGGACGCGGACTTGGAAGCCGCGCCGCCAGGTCAGCACCGCCACGCGCCGCGCCAGCCGGCCGTAGAACAACGGGTGGCCGCGCGTCACGATGCCGACCACGTGGTGATGCTTGAAGCCCGGCATCACGTCGGCGGCGGCCTTGAACGCCTCCTGGTCCGAGCGGCGGAAGACGATGGCCTTGAACGGCAGGCCGAACAGGCCGACGAAGTCCACCACCGACGCGTCGGACAGGTTGCTGTAGATCACGTCGCAGGAGGTCATGTAGCGCAGCGCGTCCACCGAGGTCTGGATCGGCTGGCGGTAGCCCAGGCCCGTCATCCGGAACTCCTTCTTCTTCGGGCGCGGCGGGGCCTTCACCTTCGGCATCACGCGCGCGACCTGGCGGTACAGCGTCGCGCGGTCGCGCAGGTGCGCGGCTTCCGCGGAGCCGTCCCGCGCCACCCGGTCGAACAGCCGCTCGGACTCCTTCCAGCGCCGCGCGCGGGCGCGCAGGTAGCCGAGCAGGAAGTCGCGCGAGGCGTCCGGCAAGCCGGAGACCTTCAGCGCGGCCTCGGCCTCGGCGTCGCGGCGGGCGAGCGCGAGCAGGCGGATCCGCTCGAAGGTCAGCTGGGCGTCGCCGGGCGCGAGCTTGAGCGCGCGCGTCAGCTCGCGCAGGGCGAGCTCGATCTTGCCCTGCACGAACAGCACCTCGGCGCGCAGGCGCGCGAAGCGCGGCTCTCCGGGGCGCAGGGCCTCGGCGCGCTTGAGCCGCCGCAGCGCGTCGGCGTACTGCGCCTGGTCGCGGTGGATCGCGGCGGCGATCACGTCGGGCTCGGGGTCGCCGGGGATGAGGCCGCGCAGGCGGTCCAGGTCCTCCAGCGACAGCCAGAAGTAGCCGATGCGGTTCAGCGTGTCGGCGCGGGCGGCCAGCGCCCACGGCAGGGTCTCCCGCGCGAGCGCGGCGTCCAGGTCGTCGCGGGAGGCGTCCAGGTCCCCCC
>JACQBB010000341.1 GCA_016194625.1 Elusimicrobiota bacterium
GGCGCTGGCGAAGATGCAGGCGCTCGTCGACTCGAAGCTGGCCGCGATCGACGCCCAGCGCAAGGCCAACGGCGCCGGCGCCGGCGCCGCCGCCGGCCAGTCCGCGAACGTCGAGCAGTGGAAGAAGGACGCGGCGGCGCAGGCCGCGGCCGACAAGCAGCAGTCCGCGGACTTCGGCTCCCTGGCGGCGAACGTGGGCAAGGTCGCCGACGCGGTGTCCCTGTTCCGTTCCGACGTCCCCGCGCTGCTCGCGATGATCGACGCGCGCGACAAGGCCCGGAGCGCGAACGCGGTCGCCGAGTACGACCGGCGCCTGGCGCTGCTGCCGTCGATCGCGGACTCGCTCAAGAACGGGAGCTCGGGCTCCTCGGGCGGCGTGAACGGGCTCTCGCTGGCCTACCTGCAGGCCAAGTCGCGCGAGGTCGCCGGCGACCGCGCGCTGCTCGCCGGCGCCGACGCGAAGATCGCCGCCGCCCCGGTCGAGTTCGCCGGGATCCTGGTCGTCGCGGTGCCGGGCGTGCCGTCCGAGTCGGTGACGAGCCCGACGCAGGCCGACATGCTGGCCCTGCTCGCGCGGCGCAAGGCGTTCTGGCAGGGCCAGCTCGCCGAGCACGAGGACCTCCTGCGCTCGATCGAGGCGGCGCTGGACCCGTCGAACGGGGACATGACGACGGGCTCCTTCGGCGAGCCCCAGCCCGTCTCCCTGGCCGCGTGGCGGACCCAGCAGCTCGCCTTCGACCAGTCGCTCGCCTCCGCGATGGCCCCGCTGCTCGCGCAGGCCGACGCCGACGAGGCGCGGATCGAGGCGGCCGCGGGCGGCGCCGCGCTGCCCCGCCTGTCGAACCTGGGCCCGGACGAGCTGCGCGTCGCGCTGCCCAAGCTGCTCGACCAGATGGAGGCGCTGCCTCTCCCCGACACCGACGCGGGCTTCGCCGCGAAGGCCGCGCACATCGACCTGGCGCGCCTGATCGCCTACCTCGGCGACGCGACGGCGCGCCGCCTGGAGGCGCGCGCGACGGCCGCCGCGCTCGACAAGCCGGTCGGCGTCGTCCTGCCGAAGGCACGCGCGGCGTTCCGGACCGCGGTCGCCGCCTGGCGCGCGGTCCTCGACGACGAGGCGCTGGACGAGGCCTACGTCCGCGCCGGCGCCCCCCCCGCGCAGAACCCCGGGCTGATCGCGCGCAAGACGGCGCTGGTGGACGCGACGATCGCGCCGGCGCTCGCGGCGCTGGCGGACCTGCTGGACGGGACGCTGATCCCGTACCAGAACGAGCGCATCGCGCAGTCCGACCCGTCGAACACCGGCGACGGCTACGCGACGCTGTACCAGCAGAAGCGCAAGCTCTACCTCGACGTCTCCGACGGCCTGGACCTGACCCTGCCGTGGGCGCTCGCCTCGAACGGGGCCAAGGCGTACGACGTCGGCGCGGCGCGCGCGGGCATCGCGTCGGTGCGCGCGACCTACGACAAGTACCTCGGCGTCGTCACCGACTATCAGGCGCAGATGAAGCGGCGCCTCGACCCCTCCGATCCCGGCACGGAGGACGTCTACGGGGAAACGGCGCCGTACTCGCTGATCAAGCGCGTCGCGGTGTACCAGGCCGAGAAGGCCGCGCGCGCCGCGAGCCTGAACGCGACGGCGGGCCAGGTGAACGCCATCCTCGGCCAGATGGACGCCCTCGACGGCGGCAAGCACGGCCTATTGGCGAAGTGGAAGCTGCCGACGGACCTGAACGCCGCGAGCCCCGCCACCGCCGACCGCCTCAACGCGATGGTGGACGGCTCGGTCCTCCAGAACATGGCCGCGGACATCAAGGCGGTCGCCGACGCCGCGCAGGCGGCCGGCGGCTCGCCGTCGCTGGGCGTCGGCGGCGGCGCGAACATCCCGGTCGGCGACCAGCCTCCGATCGACGTGACGCCGATGCAGAAGCTCGCCCTGCTGGGCCTGGAGGCGGTGAAGCGCCTGGTCCCCAGCACGGCCACGGGCGCCGCGGGCGACTCCTACGCGCAGAGCCTGGCGCGCTACCTGTTCGCCGACGCGCTGGTGTCGAGCTCCCGGGAGTACATCGACACCCGCATCCCGCTGTTCACCGCCTACCTGGCGCGGGCGAAAGCCGCGCTGGACGGGGCCGAGGCGGACCTGGACGCGGACCTGGCGTGGGTCTCGGGCGACCGCGCGGGCGGGCGCGCGGTGCTCGACCGCAAGACCGCGCTGTTCGCGGGCCTGGCGACGGTCCTGAACGAGGGCGCGCAGCTGTTCCAGCAGAAGTCGGCGTGGAGCGCGGACGGCGTGAACACGGCGTCCCGGGCCGCCTCCTATTATAACGGCCTCCAGCAGACCTACACCTCGGGCGATGAAGCCCTGGACGCCGAGCGCTCGGCCGCCCGGCAGTTCAAGACCGCGCTCGACGACTCCCGCTCCAAGATCCAGTCCCAGCGCGCCGAGGTCGTCGGCTGGCTGAACCAGCTCAACGACCCCAACGAGAGCGCGCTGTCGCGCGTGATGCAGAACGTGTCGGCCATCCAGGACAAGACGCGCGCGGTGCTGGAGACCAACGTCTCGGCGCGCGCGGCCGAGCGCGAGCGCGACAAGGCCTCCGCGGCGGTCGAGGCGACCCTGCGCGCGCTCGCCGCCGAGCGCTCCGCCCTCGACCAGTCGCTGGGCGGGATCGGCGACCTCTCGCGCCTGGGCCCGGAGCTGGCGGCGCGCACGCGCGACGCGGTCGGCCAGGGCGGCGCGTGGATCGCGGAGAGCCCGAACGGGCCGGCGTCGCTGGTGATCCCGCGCTCTCAGCTCGAGCAGTTCCTGGGGACGCTGTTCGCGGGCCTCTCGTCGGAGACCGCGGCGCGGGACATCGCGTCCCTGCGCTCCGACATCCTCAAGGACCCCGCGGCGCTCGCGCGGCTGATCCCGGGCTCGCGCGTGATCCCCGTCGGCAGCGGTCCCGACGGCTTCTACCTCGTCTACCAGACGGAGTTCTCGACGCCGGGCGGCCTGGAGACCGCCCAGCAGGCGACGCTCGGCAACATCGCCAAGCTGTGGGGCCAGAACGTCAGCCTGATCGGCTACCGCTTCGAGTCCCCGCCCTCGCTGGGCAACGCCCCGTACGGCGACCAGGGCGTGACCGCGCGCGTCGAGTCGCTGGACAGCGACCACGCGGTGAACTACCTCGACGTGACCTTCCACAAGTTCCTGCAGGACGTGCCCGACTCGAACCTCGGCGTGTCCGGCCAGGCGGCCGACGCGCGCATGATGGTGTTCGACGACTTCGCCCTCCTGCTCGACGACGGCAAGCTGTACTTCGGCGCGGCGGGCTTCGCCGACCTGGCGGCGTCGGGCGCGGCGGAGAAGCCGCAGTACTACGGCGGCAGCCTGAAGGCCAGCGTGAAGTTCACCGAGGTGCTGTCGCTGAACGCGTCGGAGAGCGCGCTGTTCGCCAAGGACCCGCGCAGGTTCCTGCAGACGGTCAACCTCGACTTCACGAAGTACGACCCCTCGCTCGACCAGACCTTCGACATCGTCGGCCAGGGCCAGGACAAGAGCTACCGCCGCGACCAGATCGGCGTCGGCGTGGACCTGGGCAAGGCCCTCAAGCAGAACGACTCGTTCCGCATGGACTTCTACTACGCGCACACCTCGGGCACCGACGACGTCAACCAGGGCGCGCTCGGCGCGACCGTGCTCAAGGGCTTCACCTTCGACTTCCTCGGGCAGAAGGCGAAGCTGACCGTCGGCGGCGGCGCCGAGGCGGGCCAGAAGACCGACGCGTTCAACGGCCGCGTCTCCTTCGAGCTGCCCGACCAGGGCATCGCGCTGTCGGCGCAGGGCAAGTACCTGGGCACCGGCTCCGCGTACTACGCGGAGCTGCGCAAGCGGCTGGGCGACCACTCGACCGTCGGCGTGTCCTACGGCAGCCCGTACATCGGCCTCAACAACCGCCTCGCGGTGACCTTCTCCTCCTCCTACACGCTGGGCGAGCTGTGGCGGGCGGTGACCGGCCAGGCGGCCGCGGACCTCGCCGGCGGCCAGGCGCTGGCCCAGTTCGACAAGGCGCTGGCCGACTTCTTCACGCGCGCGCCCAACGACCCGGCGCTGGCCGAGCTCAAGCGCGTGTTCGACGCGGACATCGGCCGCCGGCTCGCCGCGCTCGAGATCGGCAAGCTCGCGCGCGAGATCGGCGACCTGACGCGCGCCGGCGCCCTGCTCGACAACACGCGCCAGACCGCGATGGTCGGCTTCGTGTCGAACGCGGTCGGACCGGGCACCGCCGAGCAGGCCACCGGCGGCGGCTTCCAGGTCGGGACGCAGACGACTCTCACGCTGACCAAGACCCAGCGCGCGCTGATCGAGTCGAAGACCGCGACGCTGTTCTCCCTGGGCCTGGACCTGGAGGAGCGCCTGCTCGACCTGACGCGCGCCTGGCAGAAGGCGCTCGCGGACCTGGCGCAGGCGCGCTGGCGGGAGCTGATGGCGAAGTGGCTCGCCGCGCACGCCGACGACCCGGTCCTGCGCGCCGAGGCGGAGACCGACGCGGCGGCCGCGGCCGACGCGCGCCGCCAGGCGGAGCTGCGCTACGCGTCGCTGACCGGGCGCGGCCCCGAGGAGACCCCGCCGTTCGACGGCGTCAGCCCGAGGGACTTCGACGCCCTGCTCGCGCAGGTCTCGGCGTCGCTGGCGACGGCCGACCGCGCCGGCGCGCTGATCGCCCGCGCGCGCGGCGACATCTCGGCCCCGCAGGCCGGCTTCAACGCGCTCGACTGGGTGCCGTGGATCGAGAAGCTCACCTTCACCATCGGCGCGCAGCTGCCCGACACGCTGTCCAGCCAGGCGCTCGGCGTCGGCTTCACGATCACCTTGCCGGTGTGGGACCCGTCGCGCGGCCGCCAGAACGCGGCGATGCTGCTCTCCCAGCGCGCGACCCTGCTGGAGATGTCCGCCCGCCTCGGCCAGACCCGCCTGCGCGCGCACGGCGAGCGCCTGGCCGCCC
>JACQBB010000082.1 GCA_016194625.1 Elusimicrobiota bacterium
CGACGACCTGCTCTCGGCCTTCCTCCAGGACACGGAGAAGTCGCGCTACGCGACCTTCGCCGAGGTCCTGGACTACTGCCGCCGCTCGGCCAACCCCGTCGGCCGCATCGTGCTGATGATCCACGGGCACCGCGACGAGGAGCTGTTCCGCTACTCCGACGCGATCTGCACCGCGCTCCATCTGGCCAACTTCTGGCAGGACGTCTCCGTGGACCTGAAGAAGGACCGCGTCTACATCCCCGAGGAGGACTTCAAGGCGCACGGCTACTCCGAGGCGGACCTGCGCATGGGCGTGTACAACGAGCGCTTCAAGAACCTGATGAAGTTCGAGGTCGCCCGCGCGCGCGCGCTGTTCGACCAGGGACGCCCGCTGATCAAGAAGCTCGAGTTCCCGCTCTCGCTGGAGATCCGGATGACGTGGCTCGGCGGGATGCAGATCCTCAAGCTGATCCACCGCCTCGACTTCGACACCCTCCGCACGCGGCCCGCGCTGAAGAAACGCGACTGGATCCCGCTCGCCGCGCGCGCCCTCGTCGGGGGCTGACCGCGATGGGCGCCGAGAAGAAGTCCAGCTTCTTCCTGGGCTTCCTCATGCTCCCGCGCGCCAAGCGCGACGCGCTGTCGGCGGTGTACGCGTACTGCCGCCTGATCGACGACATCGTGGACTCCGGCTCGCTGACCAAGGACGAGGCGCGCAAGATGCTCGACTTCTGGCGCGCCGAGGTGGACCGGCTGTACGAGGGCCGGCCGACGCACTCGGTCTCGGCGGCGCTCGCGAAGCCCGTCGCCGACTACGCCATCCCGAAGGACGCGTTCCTGGAGATGATCCGCGGCTGCGCGATGGACCTGGAGGGCAGGCGCTACGAGACGATCGAGGACCTGGAGAGCTACATGCGCGGGGTCGCCTCCTCGGTCGGCGTCATGTGCGTGCACGTCTTCGGCTGGTCGCACACCCCGAAGGACCGGATGTACGCGTTCGCGACGACCTTCGGCTACGCGTTCCAGCTGACCAACATCATCCGCGACGTGGGCGCCGACCTGGAGCTCGGCCGCGTGTACCTGCCGCTGGCCGACCTGCGCGCGGCGGGCTACTCCGAGGACCGCCTGCTCCGCCGCGACCACGGCCCCGAGTTCGACCGCGTGATGGAGACCGAGTACCGCCGCGCGAAGGAGTACTACGCGCGCGCCCGCAACCTGGTGGACTTCCGCGACCGTCCGGCGCTCCTGCCCGCCGAGGTGATGGCCCACGTGTACGAGGGCCTGCTCGAGCAGATCAAGGAAGACCGCTTCCGCGTGCTGTACCAGAAGTCCCGACTGCCCGCGCACCGCAAGCTCGTCCTGGCGCTGCGCGCCTGGCTGTACTGCCATGGCCTCGCCACCTGAGCGCGCCGACGCGGTCGTCCTGGGCGCGGGCTTCGCCGGCCTGACCTGCGCGGTCCGCCTCGCGGAGAAGGGGCAGAAAGTCGTCGTGCTGGAGAAGAAGCCCCGTCCCGGCGGCCGCGCGTTCTCCTTCGCCGACCCGGGACTGGGCGCCGTGGACAACGGCCAGCACTTGTTCATGGGCTGCTACCGCGCGACGCGCCGCTTCCTGAAGACGATCGGCGCCGAGGACCGTCTCGAGCTCGCGCCCGAGGTCGTCGTGGATTACGCGGAGCCCGGCGGCCGCCGCGACCGCCTCTCCTGCCCGTCGTGGCTGCCGGCGCCGCTGCACCTGGCCGCGGGCCTGCTGGGGCTGAAGGGCGTGACGCTGAAGGAGAAGTCGGCGCTGCTCATGTTCGACCAGGCGCTGAAGGCGATGAAGCGCGGCCCGGTGCCGGACGCCGTCGAGGCGCTGACGGTCCGCCAGTGGCTGACCTCGCTCGGCATCTCGCGCAACTTCCAGACGCGCTTCTTCGACCCCGCCGCGATCGGCATCCTCAACGACGCGCCCGAGGTCGCCTCGGCGGCCGGCTTCGTCCAGGCCCTGCGCGAGATGTTCTTCACCGGCCGCGAGTCGTCGCGCTTCGCGCTGGCCAAGACCGGCCTGTCCGAGCTGTACGTGGACGCCGCGACGGCTTTCATCGAGGCGCGCGGCGGCCGCGTGGTCTGCGGCGCGAAGGCGGCGTCCCTGCACGAGGAGGGCGGCCGCGTGCGCGCCGTCGTCGGCGAGCGCGGCGAGCGCTGGGAGGCGGACGCGGTCGTCTCCGCGCTGGCGCCGTGGGACCTGAAGAAGCTCGGCCGTCCCGACGCCCTGCGCGGCGCCTGGGAGGAGCTGACGCCGGCCCCCATCGTCGGCGCGACGCTGAAGCTGGACCGGCCCGTGATGGACGAGCGCTTCGTCGGCCTGCTCGGGACGAAGACCCATTGGGTGTTCAACAAATCCCGCATCATGTCCTTGCCGGGTCCCGGACAGACGATCGCGGTCGTCATCTCCGGCGCCCACGAAGCCGTGGGGCTGTCCCCCGACGACATCCTCCGGACCGCCGTCGCCGACCTGAACGCCTGCCTGCCCGAGTTCCCGAAGGCGAAGGTGCTCGCCTCCAAGGTGGTCAAGGAGCCCTTCGCCACGCTCTCGCCGGTCCCCGGCGCCGAGGCCAAGCGTCCGGAACCCGGCTCCGGCATGCCCGGCTTCCTGTTCGCCGGCGACTGGACGCGCACCGGCTTCCCGGCGACCATCGAGTCCGCGTGCCTGTCCGGCGAGCTCGCCGCCGCGCGATCGGTCCGTTGACGGAGCCTCGGTAGGGCGGCGTGCGCGAGGGACTGGTCACAGTTTGTGACCGGTTCCAGGGAACAAATCGGCGGGGTCATCCGTATGAAGGGCATGCCCCGCGTCCCGATGGTCTCTTTGGAGGAGCGGATCTTCGCGATCCGGCGGTCCCGCGTGATGCTGGACCGCGATCTTGCCGAGCTCTACGGCGTGAAGACGAAGGTCTTGAATCAGGCGTATCGGCGCAATCGCCAGCGCTTCCCGGAGGGATTCGTCCTTCGTCTGACGGAGCAGGAGCAGTCGGGCCTGATCTCCCTGCA
>JACQBB010000342.1 GCA_016194625.1 Elusimicrobiota bacterium
ATCCTGACGCCGACCCAGCAGGCCAAGTTCGTCCTGGGCGCCGCGCACCGGATGAAGGCCCGGATGGAGGGCATGCGCGACCGCCGCGAGGGACGCCGCGAGCGCCGCGAGAAGATGCGCGACGGCGACGGGGAGCGCGGCGAGCGCCGCGGACCGCCTCCGGAGAAGGACGCCGACGGCGACGACGACTGACCGCGCCGCCTCACGCTGGAACCGGGGCGCGCCGCTCGACGAGCGGCGCGCCCCGACCCTGTTGAACGCCCGCCGCCCTCCTCCTCGTCCATAAGAATTGGAAGTTTCGTCGCGTCCTTCCCGCAGGACGGACCGATCGAGCGGAAAGCGAGGACAACGGACATGATCGAAGAGAAGAAAGGCGTTCCGCCGTGGGCGTATTTCCTCGGCGGGCTGGCCGCCGGAGCGACGCTGGGCGTGCTGTTCGCCCCGAAGAAGGGCAGCGAGCTGCGCGCGGACATCAAGGACTGGACGAAGGAGCGCGCCGAGCAAGGGCGCGCGTTCGTGGAGAAGATCAAGAAGGAGACGCCGGCCGCGCTGGAGCACGCGAAGGAAGCGATCGCCGCCGTCAAGGAACGCGCTCATCTCGTGAAGAGCTGAGCCGTCCGCTGGGTTCAGCCCCCGGCCACGGCGCGGCCGGGGGCGGGAGGATCCCCATGGATCCGCGCAGACCGCTCTCGTGGCTCGGTCCCGCGGGCGTCCCGCTCGCGTTCGCCGCTTTCCTGCTCGCCTCGCCGTTCCTGAAGGTCCCCGAGCCGTCGCCGCCGCCGGCGGCCAAAGGCTCGCGCTTCGAGGCGCTCGTCGCCCAGGCCCGCGCCCGCGTCCGCGCGACCACGGTCCGCGCCCTGCGCGCGCGCCGCGAGGGCGGCGCGCCGGACTTCTACCTGATCGACGTGCGCGAGGACCGCGAGTGGGCGGCCGGCCGCCTGCCCGGCGCGATCCATCTCAGCAAGGGCGTGCTCGAGCGCGACATCGAGAAGACCGTCCCCGACCCGGACGCCGAGATCGTCGTCTACTGCGGCACCGGCGGCCGCTCCGCGCTGGCCGCGGAGAGCCTCTCGCGCATGGGCTACACGCGCGTGTTCAACCTAGAGGGGGGCGCCCGCGCCTGGTACGCCGAGGGGGAGCCCGTCGCCGTGAAGTAGCCGGACGCCTACCAGCGCCGGGGCGAGCTCGCGCAGCCGTCCCGTCCGCGGAGCTTGCCCAGCGCGCACCAGCACGCGCCCGCGCCGCACGCCACCAGCGCGATCCCCAGCCCGAGCAGGGCCAGCGCGCCCGCCGAATCGCCTACGAACCGGTCGATGATGCCCATATCCTTGAGATGCGCGCGGGCCCCGAAGGATTCGGCCCTCCGGGCTATGTTGCAATCGGTTCGAAGCGGACCCCATTTCTGGAGAGGTGGGTGAGCGGCTGAAACCGACGGTTTGCCAAACCGTTCGGAAGAAGGCTGGTCGGCGATGTCCTGGACCTCCTGAACCTTAGCCCATCATGTACGAAAGCTCGACCTCTTCCTTCGGCGTCGTCGCGCGCCCGGCGAACGCGGCGGCCGCCGGGAACAAGACCGCAAGTCGGAATTTTCGATATTAGAAATCGATAGATGATAAAATGCGGACTGTCGGCAAGGGTTCGGAGCGCCTCGCTCCGAAGGGCTTTCGGATGGTCGGGCCGCCATCCTGAGGGAAATCCCATGCACGATCAGCAGCTCGTCGTCTTCCTGGCGGACCTCTTGGCGATCTTCTTGAGCGCCAAGATCTTCGGCGAATTGGCCGAGCGCCTCGGACAGCCTCCGGTCTTGGGCGAGCTCCTCGGCGGCGTGGTGCTGGGGTTCGGGCTCTTCAAGTTCTTCGACCCCGCCGACCCGGCACTCGCGCTCATGGCCGAGTTCGGGATCGTCCTCCTGCTGTTCGAGACGGGGATCGACAGCGACCTGACGCGCCTGCTCAAGGCGGGCCCCGCCTCGTCGGCCGTCGCCGGCGCGGGCGTGATCCTGCCCTTCGCTCTCGGCTATGCCCTCATGAAGGCCATGGGCCGGGGGGGCATGGAAGCCGTGTTCGTCGGGGCGGCGCTCACGGCCACCAGCGTCGGCATCACGGCCCGGGTCCTGAGCGACATGGGCAAGCTCGACCTGCCGGAAGCGCAGATCATCCTGGGCGCGGCCGTGATCGACGACATCCTCGGGATCATCATCCTTTCGGCGGTCCAGGGAGCGGCCGCCTCGGGCTCTTTATCCTGGGCGGCCGTCGCGCGCACGGCCTTCATGTCCGCGGCCTTCCTCGGCGCGGCGCTTTGGGCGGGGCCGCGGGTCTCGGAAGCCTTGGTGGGCTTGGTCCGCCGCATGCGGGGGCGCGGCATCTTGATCGTCCCGGCCGTGAGCTTCGCCCTCGCCATGTCTCTGCTGGCCCATTCCTTCGGAACCGCCCTGATCGTGGGCGCCTTCACCGCCGGCGTCCTCCTGGCGCGGACCGACCGGCGGGAGGACATCCAGGGAGCGCTCAAACCCGTCGCCGACCTCTTCGTCCCGATCTTCTTCGTCATGGTCGGGGCGAAGGTCAGGCTCGATGCCTATGATCCATCCGTGGCGGGCAACCGCCCGATGCTTGTTCTGGCCTTCCTGCTGGTCGCGGTCGCCGTCTTGGGGAAAGTCGCCTGCGGCTGGGCGGCCCCGGGCCCGGGCTTGAGGCGATTCGGCATCGGCGCGGGGATGATCCCTCGGGGCGAGGTGGGACTGATCTTCGCGCAGATAGGACTGGCCTCCGGCGCGATCGACGCGCCGGTCTACACGGCCATCGTGGGCATGGTGATCGTCACGACCTTCCTGGCTCCGCCGCTCTTGAAGAGGGGCTTTGTCTAACGCTTCTCCCCTGGAACCGGATCCGCGCGCGTCGATCCAAGACGCTCTCCGCCGTTTCGCGCGCGCGCAGCCGTTCGACCGCCGCCTGCTCCTGGCCGGAGTCGCCGTCGGCGTCGCCACGGGCCTGGCGGCGTACGGCTTCCATCTGCTCCTCGACGGTTTCACGGAATTCCGCGACCGTTTAGGCGATACCGGGCCGGTCATCCGCGTCCTGGCGGGCGTGCTCCTTCCGGCACTGGGCGGGCTGGCGTCCGGCTGGCTCACTCGTCGCCGCTTTCCCGAGGCGGCCGGGCACGGCGTCGCCGAGGTCGCGCGCGCGATCAACGAGAAGGACGGGCACATCTCCGCGCACGTGGCTTGGGTCAAGTCTCTGGCCTCGGCGGCGACGATCGGCCTGGGAGGTTCCGCGGGCCTGGAAGGGCCGATCGTGCAGATCGGCGCTTCCGTGGGTTCGTGGCTCGGGCGTTTTTTCGACGCGCCGCTACGGGACATGAAGACGTTCGTCGCCGCGGGCGCCGTGGGCGGCCTCTCCGCCGCGTTCGGGATCCCGCTGGCCGGAGTGTTCTTCACGATGGAGGTCATCCTGAAGGACTTCGCCAACGAGTCCTTTCCCGCGGTGGTCGTCTCCTCGGTGACCGGCGCCGTCGTGTCCCGGTCCCTGCTGCGCGGCCAGGTCATGGCGCCGCTTCTGACCTACGAGTGGCTGCACTCTCGCAATCTGATCCTCTATGCCGGCCTCGGTCTCGTCTGCGCCCTGCTGGGCCGCGCGTACTCCGAATCCATCCATCGCCTGGAGGTGACATTCGAGCGTTGGGAGAGGATTCCGGATTGGACGCGCCCCGGCGTGGGCGGCTTCCTGGTCGGGACTCTGTCGCTGGCCGCGCCGCGCGTCGCGGGCACGGGACGCGCGACCATCTCCGCCCTGCTGACGGGCCAGGCCTTCGGCTGGCGTGCGCCGGCGCTCGCCGTCTCCAAGCTGGCCGCGACGGCTTTGACGCTGGGTTCGGGCGGCTCCGGCGGCGCGCTGATGCCGACCTTGTTCATCGGCGCGGCGGCGGGCTCGGGCTGGGGCCAGCTGTGGTCGGGCCTCGGTCAGACCATCCCGGCGTCGGGAGCTTTCGCTCTCGCGGGACTGTGCGGCGTGTTCACCGCGGCCTTCTCCGCGCCGATCACGGGCATGATGATCGGCGTCGAGATGACGCGCGACTACGGCCTTCTCCTGCCGATCATGGTCTGCTGCGCGGTCTCCCACGTGGGCTCGCGCCGGCGGACGAGTTAGGGCGCCGCCCGCGCCTCGGGTTCGAGCTCGTTCTATCGCTCGAGCCGGAACCAGAGGAAGCCGTGCGCCGCCAGGCTCATGCCGTACGGCCCGTCGCCGACCGCTGGGAAGCGCGTGTTCCCGAACATCTCGATGGGCGTCCAGCCGCGGAAACGCCGGAGGTCCAGCTCGAACGGCTGGGCGTAGCGCGAAAGATTGACGAGGACGAGCAGGACCTGGCCCTCGTATTCGCGCAGAAAGCACAGGACCTTCCGGTTCTCGGGCTCCAACAACTCGAAGGTGCCTCGGCCGAACGCGGGATGGCGGCGGCGCAGGCCGATGAGCCGCTTCATCCAGTGGAGCAGGGAGCCGTGGACGCGCTCCTGCGACTCGACGTTGACCGCTTGGTAGCTGTAGACCGGGTTGAGCACCGGCTGGGCGAACAGCCTCTCGGGATCGGCGGTCGAGAAGCCGGCGTTGCGGTCCGCGCTCCACTGCATGGGCGTGCGCACGCCGTCCCGGTCGCCGAGATAGATGTTGTCGCCCATGCCGATCTCGTCGCCGTAGTAGAGGACAGGGCTCCCGGGCAGGGACATGATCAGCGACGCCAGCAGCTCCATGCGGCGGCGGCCGAAGCCGAGCAAAGGCGCGAGCCGCCGGCGGATGCCGTGATTGACCTTCATGCGCGGCTCCGAGGCGTATTCGGCGAGCATGTACTCGCGCTCCTCGGGCGAGACCATCTCGAGAGTCAACTCGTCGTGGTTGCGCAGGAACAATGCCCATTGGCATGACTCCGGGATCGCCGGAGTGCTCCGCAAGACGTCCGTGATCGGCTCACGGTCCTCCTTGCGGATGGAGATGAAGACGCGCGGCATCAGGGGGAAATGGAACGCCATGTGGCACTCGTCGCCGTCGCCGAAGTACGGACGGACCTCCGCGGGGAGCTGGTTGGCCTCGGCCAGCAGGATGCGGCCCCGGTAGTCCTTGTCCACGGCCGCGCGCAGCTCCTTGAGATAGGCGTGCGTCTCGGGCAGGTTCTCGCAGCCGGTGCCCTCGCGCTCGAACAGGTAGGGCGCGGAGTCGATGCGGAAGCCGTCGATCCCGCGGTCCAGCCAGAACCGCAGGACCTTCAGCATCTCCGCGCGGACCTCCGGGTTGTCGTAGTTGAGGTCGGGCTGGTGCGAGAAGAAGCGGTGCCAATAATAGGCGCGCGCCACCGGGTCCCACGTCCAATTCGACTTCTCCGAGTCGCTGAAGATGACGCGCGCGTCCTTGTAGCCCTTGTCGTTGTCGGCCCAGACGTACCAGTCGCGCTTCGGGCTGCCGGGCTGCCGCGCGGACTGGAACCAGGGATGCCGGTCGGACGTGTGGTTGAGGACGAGGTCGGCGACGACCCGGATCTTGCGGGCGTGGGCGGCGCTCACGAAGCGCTCGAAGTCCTCGACCGTCCCGTAGTCGGGATGGATGCAGTAGAAGTCGGAGATGTCATAACCGTCGTCGCGCCGGGGCGACGGGTACATCGGGAGCAGCCAGACGCAGTCGATGCCGAGCTCCCGCAGGTAGTCGAGCTTCTGCGTCAGGCCGTCGAGATCGCCGACGCCGTCGCCGTTCGAATCGTAGTACGACTTGATCGGGACCTCGTAGAAGACGGCGTCCTTGAACCAGTCCGTCACCGCGGCCTCCCTTCCGGGGGCGCGCCGCCGGCGGGTCGTCGGGAGAGTCGTTCGAGCAGGGGATCCACCAGCCGCCGGCTGGGAAGGATGTATTGGGCGGCCGAGCTCTTCACTCGCCCGATGCGAACCGTCAACGCCCGGGGCCCGATGGTCGCGAACGCCTCCTCGTCGGTGGCGTCGTCGCCGACGAAAACGGCCGTCCAGGCGCCCGGGAGCGCGCGCCGGATCGCCCGCAGGGCGTGCCCCTTGTCCCACGGGACGTCGCGCCTGACGTCGAACGTCTTCTTTCCGTGGAGCACGCGGAACCGCTTCCGGAACGCGAGGAGGCGGGCGCGCATCCTCGCCCGAAGGCTCTCGTGATGCCGCGCGTGGACGCCGCGGTAATGGACGGCGAAGCCCAGGCGCTTATGCTCGATCATCAACCCGGGGAAGTCCCGGAGGTCCTCCTCGAAATCCAGGCGGATCGAGCGGCCGACGCGGGCGGCCCGGGGATGCGCCCAACGGATGCCCGGGCCGTCGATCTCAAGTCCGTGATTCCCGGCGTAGTAGATCCCCGGCAGGCCGACGCGGCTCTTCACGTCGTCGAGGGCGCGGCCGCTGATGATCGCGACCTTCGTGTCGGGCCGCTTGATCAGCAGCGTCAGCAGGCGGCGCGTCTTTTCGGCGAGGACCGCCTGATCGGGAGTCGCGACGATCTCGGAGAGGGTCCCGTCGAAGTCGAGCGCGATCAGGAGCCGCGTCCGGGAAAAGTCGGCCTCGGACAAGCGCGCCAGCAGGCGCCGCCACTGCCCGGAGACAGGGGAACGGTCCGCCCCGCTCATCGAGCCGGCCTCCGTTCGGGCGACCCCCGCTCGAAACGGATCTGAGTCAGGTCCGCGATCAAGTTCCCGGCCCAGCGATAGATATTGTTCTCCTTGACCGTCTCCCGAAGCCGCCGCATGCGCTCGCGGCGCTCCTCCGGCGCCATCTCCAGGGCGTAGCGGATCGCCTCGGCGGTCTGGTCGAGGTCGTACGGGTTGACGATCAGCGCGTCGCCCAGCTCGCGGGAGGCGCCCGCAAAGCGGCTCAGGACCAGCGCGCCGTCCCCGTCGTCTCGCGAGGCGACGAACTCCTTGGCGACCAGGTTCATGCCGTCCGAGAGCGAGGTCACGAGGCAAAGGTCCGCGGCCTTGTAGTAGGGGAGGATCTCCGCGTGGTTGTGATGGCGCTTCAGGAAGACGATCGGCTTCCAATCGGGAGCCTTGAACTTCCAGTTGATGCGGTCGGCCTCGGCGTCGGTCTCCGCCAGGAAGTCGTTGTAGCGCTTGATGTGGGTCCGGCTGGGCGCGCCGAGCTGGACGAAGGTGAAGCGCCCGCGGTACCGCGGATACTTGTCGAGGAAGCGCTCGACCGCGCGGAAGCGCTCGAGGATGCCCTTCGTGTAGTCCACGCGGTCCACGCCGACGGCCAGGAACTCGGCCTTCGTCCTCAACTCCTTGAGGATGGCCGCCCTGCCGTCCTTCGCGGCGGGCACCGCGGAGGCCCCGGGCGGGACGGCCGCGAAGTCCACGCTGATGGGGAACGCCTTGACCGCGGTGAGGTGGCCTTCCTTGATGACGGAGAAGCGCTCCCGGTCGATGCGGCACTCGAGCGTGCGGTCAACGGTCTCCAGGAAGTTGTTGCAGTAGTACTGCGTGTGGAAGCCGACCAGGTCGGCGCCCAGCATCCCGTACAGGATCTCCTTCTGCCACGGACAGATTCCGAACGACTCCGGGTTGGGCCAAGGGATGTGCCAGAAAAGCGCGACGCGCGCGTCGGGACGCTTCTCCTTGATGATCCTCGGCAGCAGCGCGAAGTGGTAGTCCTGGATCAGGACGCAGGGCGAAGGGCGGTCTTCGATCTCGTCGAGGACGGCCTCCGCGAACTTCAGATTGGCGGCCTGGTAATGGGCCCAATCCTCCGGCCGGAAATCGGGCCGCACGTGCGCGATGTGGCAGAGCGGCCAAAGGCCCTCGTTCGAGAAGCCGTAGTAGTAGCCGTTCTCCTCC
>JACQBB010000343.1 GCA_016194625.1 Elusimicrobiota bacterium
AGGTCCTTGATCGCCAGGCGCAGGACCGGGCCGTCGGGAGCCGAGGAGACGGTGTACGGGTGCTCCTCGCCGCGGCCCGCCGACAGGCCCGGGTCGAGCGGGGTCAGATAGACGAACTGGCCGGCCTCGAAGCGGACGCGGCGTCCCGACGGCGTCAGCGACAGCTCGACCACGCCGCGGCCGGGGCTCTCGACGGCGGAGACCGTGTAGCGGGCGCAGCCCAGGCGGCGGGCCAGGAACAGGCGATAGACGACGGACAGCGCCGCCAGCGTCCCGCCGGCGAGCCAGGCGCCGCCCGGCACGGACCGCGCCAGCGGGACCGCGTGCGCCAGCGCCAGGACGAGGGCCGCGCCGGACAGCGCGTGCGCGGATTTCCAGCGCTGGTAGGGCGGCGGGCCGAAGAAGTGGAAGGTCGGCGCGAGGAAGACGGCCATCGCGGCGAAGGCCGCCCAGCCGGCCCACACGAGGGGCGCGCCGGGCGGGAACAGCGCCTCGGCCGCCGCGCGCCGGGAGACCGTCATCGCCGCGAAGGCGAGCAGCAGCGGGTGCGCCATGACGAGCAGGAAGGACGCCGCGCCGAGGAGGTGATGGACCCTCCACAGCCGCGTCAGGCCGCCGAACCAGCGGTCCGTCCCGGGCACGCGGGCGCTCGGGACCGCCGCGGCGAGGAAGCACAGGAGCCCCAGCACCCCGGTCGCGCGTCCCATCGTCGTCAGGGCTGCGGCGGCGTCCACGGGACCTCCTTACGGCGACGGCGGACGGCGGCTCAGACGGCCTTGCTCCGCGCGTCGTACACGCGCCAGCGCGCGTCCACCTGCGCCTGCAGCGCCGCGACGTGCTCCGGCGTCATCGACTTGTAGCGCCCTTGGCCTTTCAGGAACTCGCCGACGGGCTTGCGGGAGGGGACGTTCATGTTCAGCTTGAACCTCCCGTCCTCGATCTCGTACAGGGCGAACAGGCCGGTCTGCACCGACAGGCGCGAGTACTGCACGGTCTTCTCCGAGTCGTACTTCCACCCCGGAGGGCACGGCGCCAGGATGTGGATGAAGCGGAAGCCCTTGACCGTCCGCGCCTTCTGGAACTTGCGGACCATGTCCTCGGCGTAGGCCGGGGTCGCGGTCGCGAAGTAGCGGATGTGGTGCGCCTCCATGATGGCGTCGATGTCCTTCTTCGGGCGGAGGCTGCCTTCCTTGCCCGGCGTGGTCATCGTCCAGGCGCCGTCGGGCGTGCCGCCGGAGCGCTGGATGCCGGTGTTCATGTACGCCTCGTTGTCGTAGCAGACGTAGAGGATGTCCTCGTCGCGGTCCGCGGCGCCGGACAGCGCCTGGATGCCGATGTCGTAGGTGCCGCCGTCGCCGGCCCAGGCGACGACCATCGTCTCCGCGTCGCCGCGCGCGACCAGGCCGGCCTTCACGCCCGACGCCGCGGCCGCGGCCGAGGCGAACGGGGCGTGCAGCACGGGCACGCCGAGCGCGGAGCGCGGGGTCGGCCCCGCGAGCACGGTCCAGCAGCACGCGGGCAGGACCATCACGGTCTGGGTGCCCAGGCCCTTGAGGGCGTAGCGCATCGCCAGCGTCGCGCCGCAGCCCTGGCAGGCCTGGTGGCCGGAGGTCATCAGCTCGGCCGCGGGGATGCTCGTCTTGGCGGGGGCTTTGGCGTTCATCGGGGATCCTCCATCCAGGCCGGTTCGAGCCGGTCGGCCTTGCCGGCGTCGGTCTCCAGCCACATCTCCTTGAGCAGCTCGACGGTGATGTCGCCGCCGCCCAGGCCGGCCACGTAGCCGTAGATCTCCGGGCGCTCGTCCAGGCCGTACATCGCGGCCTTCAGCTCCTCGCAGAAGATGCCCTGCTGGCCCTGCGAGAAGTTGCGGTCCACCACGGCCACGCGCTGGCCCTTGCGCAGGACGCGGCGCAGGGTCTTGGCCGGGAACGGGCGGAACAGGCGCACGCGCACCACGCCGGCCTTGTGGCCGGCCTCGCGCAGCTCGTCGACGGCCTGCTTGGCCGTCGAGCCGACCGCGCCGGAGGTGAGCAGGACGGTGTCGGCGTCGGCGGTGCGGTAGGTCTCGACGACGCCGTAGTCGCGGCCGAACAGGCGGCCGAACTCGGCGCCGACGCGCTCGGTCTCGTCCTCGGCGCGCTCCATGTCCCGCGCGATGCGCCGGCGCAGGCGGATGTACTCCTTCGGGCCCTCCAGCGCGCCGAAGCCGGCGGGCGCGGCGGGGTCCAGGCGGCGCGGGGCGTCCCACGGCGGCAGGAAGGCGTCGGCGGCCTCCTGCGTGGGCACCTCGACGGGCTCGTACACGTGCGAGAGCGTGAAGCCGTCCAGCACGACCATCGCGGGCAGCTGGACGCGCTCGGCGATCTTGTACGCCTGCAGGACG
The DNA here is from genome assembly GCA_016194625.1 of Elusimicrobiota bacterium. The sequence continues at coordinate 2,384 of JACQBB010000343.1, forward strand.
GTGTCGAGCACCTCCTGATTGGTCGCGCAGTAGAGCTGGATCCAGCCGGTGTCGCGCTGGGACAGCGAGTCGGTCTGGTCGGTCCACAGGTTCCACGGCGAGGCGAGCGCGCGGTTGACGTCCACCATCACGACCGGCAGGCGGGCGCCCGAGACCCAGTGCAGGAGCTCGTGCATGTACGCCAGGCCCTGGGAGGAGGTCGCCGTGAAGCAGCGCGCCCCCGCGCTCGCGGCGCCCAGCAGGGCGGCCATCGCGGAGTGCTCGGACTCGACGCGCATGAAGCGCCCTTTGTACTCGCCCTTGGCCTCCATCTCGGCGACCAGCTCGACGACCTGGGTCGCCGGGGTGATCGGGTAGGCGGCGACGACCTGGGCGCGCGACAGGACGGCGCCCAGCGTGGCGGCGTGGTTGCCCATCAGGACCTTCTTCATCTCAGTGGGCCTCCTCGACCATCGTCAGCGCCTTCGGCGGGCACTCGGCGGCGCAGATGCCGCAGCCCTTGCAGTGGTCCATGTCGATGACGGGCTTGCCGTCGACCATCCCGATGCACGCCTCGGGGCAGAACTTCCAGCACAGCTGGCAGCCGGTGCACTTCGCGTCGTGCAGGGTCGGCGCCATCGTGCGCCAGGAGCCGGTCTTGTTCGAGGACATCGGCTGGGTGGACACGCGGACGACGGGGGACTCGGGGTCGATCTCAAGCCGGGGCATGGACGGCCTCCTCGTGCGTCAGCTCGTAGGCTTCCCAGGCCGCGGCGGCGTTGGCCTCGGGCTTCACGGGCACGGACTCGCGGATCGCGGCCTCGAGGGCGAAGGCGTCGGCCAGCTCGAAGATCGCGCAGACGGCGCCGCAGATCGCGGTGTTGACCATCGGGCTCGTGACCGGGCCCAGGCCGTGCTTGACGGCGATGCGGCGCGCGGGCACCGCGTGCACGCGGAAGCCGGGCCATTTCGCGGCCAGTTCCTCGGCGCTCTTGTCGGTGTTGACGACGATGTCGCCGCCTTTTTTAAGGCCCGCGGTGACCGCCGGGTCGTCGATGAACGCCGCGTCCAGCACGACGACGGCGTCGGGGTTGTAGAGGCGGGTGCGCGCGCGGATGGGCTTGTCGCTGACGCGGGCGTAGGCGGTCACCGGCGCGCCGCGGCGCTCGACGCCGAACTCGGGGATCGCCAGGCACTCGCCCCGGCCGGAGCGCAGGACGGCGTCCGCCAGCATCTTGGCCGCCAGCACGGTGCCTTGACCGCCGCGACCATGGAATCGGATCTCGAACACGAGGCCTCCCGCCGGGAGGGTCCCCGGACGCTCTTTATCGAGCAACGAAGTTGCCGGAAACCGGGTCCGGGCCGTCTTGACAGGGCCGGACCCCGGGGTTACCCTCGTGAGAGCCGCTCCCGGAGGACCCATGAAGACCCTTCTCTCCGCTCTCGCCGTCGCTCTGCTGGCGGGCGCCGTCCTGGCCGCGACGCCGGCCGTCCCGCGCGACGCCTGCGCCGACCCGCGCCCGACCAAGGAGCAGCTCAAGACCCTGCTGCTCGAGCAGAAGGCGCGCCGCGACTTCTCCCTCTCCAACGACCTCGCCCGCGGCCAGTACGAGCGGGGCAAGACGGTGTCTCTCGAGCTGAGCGAGGACGGCCGCCTCCAGCAGAAGATCCAGATGGCCGCCGGCTCGATGGTCGCCGACGCCACCGACGAGCGGGTCGATGCGGTCCTGCAGTCCGTCTGCGAGCGCCGCAAGGCCGCGGCCGGCGCCGCCGCCGCCGAGCGGGCCGCCAAGGAGCGCGAGGAGGCCTATCGGGCCAAGGTCCGCGAGGAGAACTCTCAGCGCCAGATCCAGCAGGCCAAGGAGCGCTCGGCGCGGATCGTCTCCCTGCCCGGGGCGTCCAGCGTCCCGGACCCGACGCCCGCCGCGGCTCCGGCCCCGGCCGTCGAGGACAGATGCGGCGCCCTGTGCGCGCGCTGGGAGGCCTCCGCGTGCGACGAGGGTCCGAACACCGATTCCTGCCGCCCGATGCTGAACATCGGCCGCCACAACGGCTGCGCCTGCGTCCATTGAGCCCCGGGTGACCCTCGCCGCCCTGCTGTTCGCCCTCGTACTGGCCCGGCCGGCCGACGCCCGGCTGGACCCCGATTCGCCCGTCGACGACATGGGACGGGCCGCGCCGGACGCCTCCCTGCGCGACGACACGCTCGCCTGCCTGATCCTCTCCGACGAGGCCTGCGCCGCGGGCGCCAACGCGACGAAGCTGATCACCCGCGACGCCCGCACGACGCCGACGGCGGCGCCGGTCTTCGGCGTCGGGGGGAATTTCGAGCGGCTCGCGAAGGCCTATCCGCACGGCGACGTCGAGCAGGTCAAGGCGATGATCGGCCGCTCCGGCGAGGGCTGGATCGTCAACACCTGCGCGATCCGCGTGACCTACGCGATGAACCACTCCGGGGTCCCGCAGTTCCGGATCGACCGCGCGTTCCTCGGCGAGGCGCGGAAGATCAACTACATCTCCGACAAGGCGGGGAAGGACCACGCCTACGTCTACCGGGTCGACGAGTTCGCGAACTACATGCTCAAGAAGTACGGCAAGCCGCAGGTGTGGGCCACGAAAGGGGACAACTTCCGCACCGCGGTGTACGGCCGCAAGGGCGTGATCCTCTTCGTCGTGAGCGGCTGGAACGACGCCACCGGCCACTTCGACCTGTGGGACGGCGAGAAGGCCGCCCACCAGGAGTTCTTCGACAAGGCGTCCGACGTGTTCCTCTGGCAATGATCAGCGGCGCAAGGGCAGGAACAGGACGTCGAGGCTCTCACCCCCGTCGGCGCGCGTCTCCCGGCGATAGAGGCGGCCCAGGAAGGAGAAGCGCCGCGAGCCGTCGGCGCGGCGGTCCCAGCTCAGGAACGGGAACGCGTCCACGAAGCGCTCGCCGCCCTCTTCGCGGGCGTCGTATGCCTTCCACAGGACGCGCGTTCGGCTCTTGACCGAGCCGTCGGGGGTCGTCTCGCGGCGCGCGCTCCAGAACGGGAAGAACGACGCCTGGCGCACGCTCCCGCTCGACTCGACGACGATCCAGGGCAGGACCCAGGTCCAGGTCCGGCCCTCGGCCGCGGTCCGAGAGAAGAAAGGGAACACCGCGTCCACGCGGCGGCCGTCCCTCCGGGTGAACTCGGCGAGCGGGGGGAGCACGCGCAGGGTCGTCCCGCCCGCGTCCCAGGAGTAGTGCGCGCCGAGCATCAGCCAGTTGCGGAAGCCCGCCGGGCCGTCGCGGCGCGAGTACAGCGGGCTGAGGAACAGGCGTTCCTCGCGGTCGCGCAGGTACAGCGGAAGGAGATGGTCCTGGCGGCGCTCGCCACCCCAGCGCGCGTGGGCCAGGCCGGCGAACAGCCACAGGTCGTGCTCGGGCCCGGTCCGGCCGTAGGCGCTGAGCAGTGGCGCGGCCAGCCAGTCCCGACGCTCCCCGTCGACGCGGCGGCCGAGCAGGGGCGTGAGCCAGGCCGACCGTCCCCGGGCGCGGTCCTCCGTCCGATAGTAGAAGGGGACCAAGGTCTCCCACGTCCGCTCGCCGCTGGTCGAGCGCGCCCACAGCGGCGAGAGCGTGAGCCGCCGGCCGGGCGCCCATGAATCGTAGAACAGGAGCGGGGGCAGGAGCCTCCAGCCGTCCTGGCCGCCGCGGTCCTGGGCCCACAGCGGCAGGGCCGCGCGGAACTCCCGCCCGCCGCGCGCCCAGCGCCAGCCCAAAGGCCACAGCGCGTAGTCGCGCGACCAGTCCTTCCCGCGCGCCCGCCCGGCCAGCGGCCACGCGCCCCAGCCCCGCGTCTCGCCGCGCGTCCGCGAGAACACCGGCCACAGCACCGTCGTGCGCACGCCGTCCGGCCGCCGTTCGCGCAGCCAGAACGGGAAGAACGCGTCGCTGTCGCGCGTGCGCCAGACCAGGGGGGCCGCGATGAAGCCCTCGTCCCACCAGAAGACGGGGAAGACCTCCTTGAAGTCGCCGGACCAGTTGAAGACGGGGAACAGGCCGCGGAACGGGCCGGCGCGGTCCTCGCCCCAGTAGGCGAGCAGGACCCAGTTCCGCCGCTCGTCGCCGTCGAACTGCGACAGCGGCCACAGCACGTTGTACTGCCGCCGCGGCCGGTCGAGCTTGTAGACCGAGAACAGCGGCCGGTAGGCGACGTGGTCGGGCGTGCGCTCGTAGAGCGGCCATAGGACCGAGCGGTCCGTGCCGTTGCGGTAGTACAGCGGCCAGGCGTTGACGCGGTCGGGTTCGGGACGGGCGTCGGCGACCGAGAACGGCGTGCCGCGCAGGTCCGCGCCCGCGCAGCCGCTCACGGCCGTCGCGACGGCGAGGAGGATCGCGCGTCTCATGACCGGTGCGGCGCGACGTTCCTGCCCGGGCGGCGGGCTCCGGGGCGCCCGCGCGGTAGGACCTCCGCTGGACCCCGGCTGGGCCCTTCGTCCCGCCCCGACCCGCTCCCGCGGTCGTAGAATGCCGGCATGAAGACGATCGCGGCCGCGCTGCTCGCCGCGTGCCTGGCGGCGCCGGCCGCGGCGGCGCGGGTCACCTTCGACGTCGACCTCGCGCGCGAACTGGGACCGGTGCGCGACCAGCGCGACATCGGCTGGTGCTACGCCAACGCGGTGGCCGACATCCTGGGCTGGAAGTACCGGACGCCCGCGCCGGTGTCGGCG
>JACQBB010000347.1 GCA_016194625.1 Elusimicrobiota bacterium
CGATCCTCGCGATCTCGATGGCCGCCGCGCGCGCGCAGGCGGCTTCGGCGAAGCTCCCGCTCTACGCCTGGATCCGCAAGGCCTACGGCGGCCCCGCCAAGAACTTCGTCCTGCCGACCCCGATGCTCAACGTGATCAACGGCGGCAAGCACGCCGACTCCGGCCTGGACGTGCAGGAGTTCATGATCGTGCCCACCGAGGCGCCCTCCTTCTCCGAGGCCCTGCGAGCGGGCGCCGAGGTCTACCAGGTCCTGAAGAAGGCGCTGGTCGCGATGAAGATGACGGTCGCCGTCGGCGACGAGGGCGGCTTCGCCCCGCGCCTGAAGACTCACGACGAGGTCCTGACGGTGCTCGGCAAGGCCGTCGCGGACGCCGGCTACGCCGGCAAGGTCAAGATCTCCCTGGACTGCGCGTCGAGCGAGTACTACAAGGACGGCAAGTACGTGCTCGAGGGCAAGCCCCTCTCTTCCGAGGAGGTCGGCAAGGTCTACGCGGCCTGGACGGACAAGCACGGCATCCTCTCCATCGAGGACCCGCTGGCCGAGGACGACTGGTCCGGCTGGAAGGCGCTGACCGCCAAGCTCGGCGAGCGCATGCGCCTGATCGGCGACGACCTGTTCGTCACCAACCCGGAGCGCCTGGCGCGCGGCATCCAGGAGAAGTCCGCCAACGCGATCCTCATCAAGCTCAATCAGATCGGCACGCTCACCGAGACCGTCACCGCGGTGCGCGACGCGCAGAAGGCCGGCTTCTCGGCCGTCATCTCGCACCGCTCGGGCGAGACCGAGGACGCCTTCATCGCCGACCTCGCGGTGGCGCTGAACGCGGGAGCCATCAAGACCGGCGCGCCCTGCCGCTCGGAGCGCCTGGCCAAGTACAACCGCCTGCTCGCCATCGAGGCCGCGCTCGGCAAGAAGGCCGAGTACGCCGGCGGCCTCGCCTTCAAGGTCCCGGCCGCCGCGCGGTAAGGCGGATATGGCCCAGAAGCCGGATCGCTCCGCGGCCGCCGCGGAGTTCGTCCGCGCGCATTGGCCGCGCCTGCTCGTCGCGGGGGGCCTGCTGTACGTGTTCTTCGGCAACGCCGGCTTCCGCAGTCTGGTCTCCAACTGGCTGGAACTGCGCCGCCTGCGCGGCGAGATCGCGCGCCTGGACAAGGACGAGAAGGACCTGGACGCCAAGCTCAAGTCCCTGCGCTCCGGCGACGGGGCCGTGGAGCGCGCCGCGCGCCGCGACCTGGGCTATATCAAGAAGGGGGAGATCGAGTACCGCTTCACCCCTCCCGAGAAGAAGCCGTGAGGCCCGTCCTCTTCGCGCTGGGTCCGTTCAAGCTGTACGGCTACGGCGCGATGATCGTGCTCGGCGGGCTCCTGGCGTTCGGCTTCCTGCGCGCGCGCTCCGCGAAGGTCGGCTTCCGCTCCGACGACGACTTCTGGCTGTTCGTCAACGTGATCCTGGGCTCGGGCTTCCTGGGCGGGCGCCTCCTGTTCCTGTTCGAGTACACGCGCTGGTTCTCGCCGAACTTCTGGAAGACGATGTTCTCGCTGAACGAGGGCTTCTCGGTGCTGGGCGCCTTCGCGGGCGTGCCGCTGGGCGTGTGGCTGTTCTGCCGGGCCCGCAAGGTCCCGTTCCTGCGCCTGCTCGACACGGTGTGCGTGATGGCGCCGTTCTGGCACGTGTTCGGCCGCCTGGGCTGCTTCCTGGCGGGCTGCTGCCACGGCCGCCCGACGAGCGCGCCCTGGGCCGTGACCTTCCGCGACCCGCGCGCGATGGTCCCGCCGGAGTGGCTGGGCACGCCGCTGCACCCCGCCCAGCTGTACGAGGCCGTCGGCGACGCGCTCATCGCCGCGGCGCTCTACCGGCTCCTGGTCAAGACCGAGGGCCGCGCGCCGGGCCTCGTCGCCGCCGCCTACTTCGCCGCCTACGGCGTCCTGCGCTTCTCGCTCGAGTTCTACCGCGGCGACACGGTCCCGCTCGCGCTCGGCCTCACCGCCGGGCAGGGGCTGGGGCTCGGCCTCGTCGCCGCGGCGCTGGCCCTGCTGGCCGGGAGGTCCCTGTGTTCCCGACCCTCCTGAGGCTGGGCTCGTTCGAGCTGTCCACCTACGGCGCGCTCGTCGCGGTCGCCTACGTCGCGGCGATCCTGTGGCTGAAGGCGCGGCGCGAGGAGATGGGCCTCTCGGAAGACGCGTTCTGGGACCTGGTGTACTGGCTGTTCGGCGGGGCCTTGCTCGGCGGCAAGCTGGGCTTCGTCCTGGTCGAGCGCGACCTGTCTTTGCTGTGGCGCGAGCCGCGCTACGGCTTCGTCTTCTACGGCGGCTTCGTCGGCTCGGTGCTGGCGGGCTTGATCGCCTCGCGGCGCCGCAAGTTCTCGTTCGTGAAGCTGTCCGACTATTTCGCGGTGGCCCTGCCGCTCGGCCACGCGATCGGCCGGCTCGGCTGCCTGGCCGCGGGCTGCTGCTACGGCGCGCACACCGACCTGCCGTGGGGCGTGGCGCTCGCCGGCGACCCGTCGCGTCACCCGACCCAGCTCTACGAGTCCGCGGCGAACCTGGCCATCGCCTTCGTCGTCGCGCGCGTCGGCCTGGCGCGCACGCGCGACGGGCGCTGGAAGCCCGGCTCGGCGTTCCTCCTTTATACGGCGCTGTACGCGGTCGCGCGCTTCCTGGTCGAAGCCTTGCGCGACGACGACCGCGGCTTCGTGCTGGCGGGGCTGTCCCCGTCGCAGTGGACCGCGGCGCTCGTCCTGGTCGCCGTCGTGGGGGTCATCGCATGGCGAAGAAGATCTTGATCGTGGAGTCGGGCGGGCCGCGCCTGGACGCGTTCCTGGCCGAGAAGTTCGAGGGCTACTCGCGCGCCTTCTGGAAGGGCGTCGTCGAGGGCGGCCACGCCACGGTGGACGGCGCGGTCGTCACGCGCGCCGACCGCAAGGTCGAGGACGGCCAGCGCATCGTCGTCGCCCTGCCCGAGGCCGCCGGCCTGGCCGAGGCCGATTTCGAGTCCTGGGTCCTGTTCGAGGACAAGCGCCTGATCGTCCTCAACAAGCCCTCCGGCCTGTTGATGCACCCGCTCGGCGAGTCCTGGCTGACCAGCCCCGAGGCGGCGCGCGCCGAGCCCGAGCCGAACCTGGCCGCGCTCCTGCAGATCCACCGTCCGGCCATCCTCAAGGCGGGCACGCCGCGCTGCGGCATCGTCCACCGCCTGGACCGCCCGACGAGCGGCGTCCTGCTCGTCGCCAAGGATCCCGAGACCCACGCGGCGCTGTGCGAGGACTTCAAGGAGCGCGCGATGGACAAGACCTACCGCGCGATCGCCCGCGGCCGGCTGGAGGGCGCCGCGCGCGTGCAGGCGCCCGTCGGCCGCGCGCCCGGCCACCGCCGCGTGGTGGTGACCTCGCTGGGCAAGTCGGCCGAGACCGCCTTCTCGGTCGCGTCCAAGAAGAAGTCCGCCACGCTCGTCGAGGCGCACCCGCTCACCGGCCGCACGCACCAGATCCGCGCGCACCTCGCCCACCTCGGCCATCCCGTGATGGGCGACGTGGAGTTCGACAAGCCCAAGGCGGGCGAGCCGCGCGCTCCGCGGCTGATGCTGCACGCCTACTCGATCGCCTTCGTGCACCCGGCCAGCGGCCGCCCCGCGCGCTTCACGGCCGAGCCGCCGAAGGACTTCGCCGACTTCTGGAAGAAGCTGAAATGACCCCCGAGACCTGGACGCGCGTCGGCGCCGCGCTGATGCTCCTGGACGTCGCCTTGGGCGCGTTCGGCGCCCACGGCCTGAAGGACCGCCTCAGCCCCGAGATGCTCGCCGTCTTCGAGACCGGCGTGCGCTATCAGGCCTATCACGCGCTGGCCATCCTCCTCGTCGCCGCCTTGCGCGGGCCTGACCGCGCGGCGTGGTGCTTCCTGGGGGGGATCGTCGTGTTCTCGGGCAGCCTGTACGCGCTGGCCCTGACCGGCGTGCGCTGGCTCGGCGCCGTCACCCCGATCGGCGGGCTCCTGTTCCTCGCGGGCTGGGCGCTGTTCGCCTTCCAGCCGCGCGGCTAGACGAGCGCCGCGGCCGGCAGGGGGCCGGCGGCGATGAGTCGTTTGCGCGCCGGGTCCACGGTCAGGTTCAGGCCTTCCAAGGTGCGCGCGCCCAGGATCTGAAGGTCGCCGGGCTGGGCGAAGACGACCTCGTCGGTCGTGATGCGGCCCGCGGTGCGGACGATGGCGAAGCCGACCTCGCGCTCGAGCGTGCGGCCGTCGGCGGTCATGAACTGGACGGCCTTCTTCTCCGGCTGGACCCCGAGGGCGCGAAGCGTCGCGGCGTCGATCCAAGTGTTCTCGCTTCCGGTGTCGACCAGGATGTTCGTGACCGAGACCTCGCGCGTCCGGTCCTGATGCGTCGCGACGGCGCACTCCGTGTAGAAAGTCCCCATCTTCTCTTTCATCCTCTCATTGTAAGGCGTCCATCCATACGATTCAAGGCCCCGATTTGTTCCGTCCGCCCGCGGGAATGCTAGAATCGGCCGCATGAGAGCGCTCACCTTCCTGGCCGGACGGTTCGTCGCGGGAGACGGGATCGGGGACGCGGTCGCGGCGGTCCGCGCGCTGAACAAGGACGGCATCAAGGCCACGCTGGACAACCTCGGCGAGGACAGCCTGACGCGCGAGCTGGCCGACGCCGCCGCGGCCGAGAACCTGGTGATGCTCAAGCGCGTCGCCGACGAGGGCGTGGACTGCAACATCTCGCTGAAGCTGACGCAGATCGGCCTGGCGATCGACCCGGCGCTGGCGCGCGACAACCTCGCCAAGATCCTGGCCGAGGCCAAGCGCCTGAAGAACTTCGTGCGCGTGGACATGGAGAGCTCTGCGTGGACGCAGAAGACGCTCGACCTGGCCTACTCGCTGCACGGCGAGTTCCCGGACATGGGCATCGTCCTGCAGGCCTGCCTGCGCCGCACCGAGGCCGACTGCCGCGACGCCGTCGCCCGCAAGATGCGCGTGCGCCTGTGCAAGGGCGCGTACAAGGAGCCGGTCGACGTGGCGTTCGCCTCCAAGGACGAGGTCAACGCCAACTACGACAAGTGCGCGGCGGTCCTGACGCGGGCCCCGCTCCCCGCGTTCGCCACGCACGACGACGCGCGCATCGCCGCGGCGCTGAAGTCCTGCGACGCCGCCGGCCTGGTCAAGAACGACTACGAGCTGCAGATGCTGTACGGCCTGCGCGCCAAGCGCTGGCATGAATTGCGCGCCGCCGGCCACACGGTGCGCGTCTACGTCCCGTACGGGACGCACTGGTTCCCGTACTTCTACCGCCGTCTGCGCGAGCGCAAGGAGAACATCGCGTTCGTGCTGAGGAACCTCTTCGAATGAAAGCTCTCCTGAAGAAGACGGCCGCGCCCGGCGCGTCGTTCGAGTCCACCGACGACCTGCGCATCAAGCCCGACGAGCTGCTCATCAAGGTCCACCGCGCGTCGATCTGCGGCTCCGACCTCCCGATCTACGACTGGTACTCCTGGGCGCCCGAGCGCTTCAAGACGCCGTCCACCTTCGGCCACGAGTTCTGCGGCACGGTGGCCGAGGTCGGCGCGTCGGCGCGCGACTTCAAGAAGGGGGATTTCGTCTCCGTCGAGAGCCACATCTTCTGCGGCCTGTGCTACCAGTGCCAGAACGGCCAGCGCCACGTCTGCCGGGACATGAAGATCATCGGCGTGGACGGCCCCGGCGGCTTCGGCGAGTACGCGGCGGTCCCCGCGCGCTGCGCGTGGAAGCACTCCGACGACACGCTGCGCGACCTCGGCTCCCTGTTCGAGCCGTTCGGCAACGCCGTCTACTCCGTGCTCGTCGAGCCCGTCGCGGCCAAGTCCGTCCTCGTCATGGGCTGCGGCCCGCAGGGCCTGTTCTCGATCGCCGTGGCCAAGGCCTCCGGAGCCGACCGCATCGTCGCCGTCGAGGGCTCCAAGTACCGCGCCGAGCTCGCGATCAGGATGGGCGCGACGGCCGTCGTCTCGCCCTCCGAGGACCCCGTGAAGGCCGGGAAGGTGAAGGACGGCTTCGACGTCGTCTGCGAGATGTCCGGCGCGCAGGCGGCCATCACCTCCGCGTTCAAATGCGTGCGCAGCGGCGGCCGCATCACCGCGTTCGGCATCCCGTCGAAGAAGATCGAGCTGGACTGGGCCAACGACCTGATCTTCAAGGGCGTGCGCGTACACGGCATCGTCGGCCGCGAGATCTTCGAGACCTGGTACAAGGCCGACCGCCTCCTGCGCTCCGGCGCGATCGACCTGAAGCCCGTCGTCACCCACACCTTCCCGCTGAAGGACTACGCGGCCGGCTTCGCCGCGATGACCTCTCCCGACAAGAACTGCGGGAAGGTCGTCTTCGTGCCCTGACGACGCGAGCCGCGCGGCCGGGGTGTTCCGCGCCCCTCTCTCCAGAATATGTCTAATATCTTAGACATGAACGGAGGACTATGATCTACCAGCGGGGTCACTTGGCGCGGCCGCTCGACGCGGCCTTGTCGAACGCGAGCCGGCTCGCCGTCCTGCGCGTGCTGTCCGGGGCGGGGGAGGTGGGCCGGTCGGGGCGCGCGACCGCGCGCCTGGCGGGCATCAACCACCAATCCGCGGCGTCCGCCCTGGACGCGCTCCACGCGCTGGGACTCGTGGCGCGGTATTCGTCCGGCCGCAGCGTGATGTGGCGCCTGGACCGCCGGCGCTGGCTGGTCCGGACCCTGCTCCTGCCCCTGCTGGACAAGGAGGCGGAGCACGCCGACGCCGTCGCCGCGACGGTGAAGGGCGCCCTGGACGGGCATTGCCGGGCCGTCCTGGTGGTCGGCAGCGCGGCGGCCGGGAAGCTCGCGCCGGGCAAGCCGCTCGAGCTCCTCGTCGTGGAGAAGGGCGGACGGCGCGGCGCAATCGAGGCCCTGCGCGCGCTGAAGGCCGCCCTGGCCGAGGAATGGGCGCTGGAACTCGACGCGCGCGTCGTCTCGGCCTCGGAAGCCATGAAGGCCGCGGCCCTCGACGACGCCTGGCGGCTCCTGCCGGA
>JACQBB010000348.1 GCA_016194625.1 Elusimicrobiota bacterium
ACCCTCGTCCTCGCCGCCGCGCTCCTTATCGGAGCGCTCCCGTCCTCCGCCGCGCCCCGCCCGCCGGACGACGCCCGCGTCGAGAGCCTCCTCAAGAAGATGACGCTGGAGGAGAAGCTGGGCCAGCTCCAACAGCTGGGCGGCCCCATCGAAGGGAACCAGGAACTGCTCGACCTGGCCGCGGCCGGCAAGCTCGGCTCCACGCTGAACGTGCGCCGTCCCAAGACGCTGAACGCGCTCCAGCGCGCGGCCGTCGAGAAGTCGCGCCTCCACGTCCCCCTGCTGTTCGGCTTCGACGTGATTCACGGCTACCGCACGGTGTTCCCGATCCCGCTGGCGCTGGCCGCCGGCTGGGACCCGGCGCTGGTGGAGGGCGCGTCCCGCCGCGCCGCGCGCGAGGCCTACGACGACGGCCTGCGCTGGACCTTCTCGCCGATGGTGGACGTCGCGCGCGACCCGCGCTGGGGCCGCGTCGCCGAGGGCGCCGGCGAGGACCCGTACCTGGGCGCGGCGCTCGCGCGCGCCTACGTGCGCGGCTACCAGACCGCCGACCCGAGCGCGCCCGGGACGCTGGCGGCCTGCGCCAAGCACTGGGTCGGCTACGGCGCCGCCGAGGCCGGCCGCGACTACAGCACGACCGAGATCTCCGAGCGCACCCTGCGCGAGGTCTATTTCCCGCCGTTCCGCGCCGCCGCCGACGCCGGAGCGCTGACCTTCATGAGCGCGTTCAACGACCTGGACGGCGTGCCCGCTTCCGCCAACAAGTGGACGCTGACCGACGTCCTGCGCGGCGAGTTCGGCTTCAGGGGCTTCGTCGTGTCCGATTGGGATTCCGTCGCCCAGCTGATCGATCACGGCGTCGCCGCGGACGGCGCCGAGGCCGCGCGCCGCGGGCTGACCGCGGGCGTGGACATGGAGATGGACAGCCGCCTGTACGGCGCGCAGCTCCCCGGCCTGCTGAAGGCGGGCAAGGTCTCTCTGGCCCAGGTGGACGAGGCCGTGCGGCGCATCCTGAGCGTGAAGGCGAGGCTCGGCCTGTTCGAGCGCCCGTACGCCGACGAGTCCCGCGCGTCCGGCGCGCCCGACGCCGAGGCCCGCGCCGCCGCCCGCGCGGCGGCCGCGCGCTCGCTCGTCCTGCTCAAGAACGACGGCACTTTGCCCTTCCGCAAGTCCGCGAAGACCGTGGCCGTGATCGGCCCGCTCGGCGACGACGGCGCGGGGATGCTCGGCTCCTGGTCCGGCGACGGACGCGCCGAGGAGGCGACGACGCTCGCCGCCGGCCTGCGCGCGGTCCTGCCCGGAGCGACGGTGACCTTCTCCACCGGCTGTCCCGTGAACGGGGAGTCCGACGCGGGCTTCGCGGACGCGCTCGCCGCCGCCAAGGCCGCCGACGCGGTCGTTCTCGCGCTCGGCGAGGCGGGGGACATGAGCGGCGAGGCGTCGTCGCGCGCGTCGCTGGACCTGCCCGGACGCCAGCTCGACCTGGCGAAGGCGGCGCTCGCGCTGGGCAAGCCGACGGCGGTCGTGCTGTTCAACGGCCGCCCGCTGACGATCCCGTGGCTGGCGGAGAACGCGCCGGCGATATTGGAAGCGTGGCAGCCGGGCACCGAGGGCGGACGCGCGGTCGCCGACGCGCTGTTCGGCGACGCGGTCCCGGGTGGGAAGCTGACGATGACCTTCCCGCGCGTCCTCGGCCAGGTGCCGCTGTACTACGCGCACAAGAACACCGGCCGGCCTTTCGACGCGGCCAACCATTACACTTCCAAATACATCGACGCGCCCAACGACCCGCAGTATCCTTTCGGCCACGGCCTGAGCTACACGACCTTCGCGTTGTCGGGGCTCAAGCTGAGCGCGGAGCGGATCCGCCGCGACGGCCGCGTCGAGGCGGCGGTGACGGTGGAGAACACCGGCAAGCGCGCGGGCGACGAGGTCGTCCAGCTCTATCTGCGCCGCAAGGCGTCGTCGGTGACGCCGCCGGTCCGGGCTCTCAAGGGCTTCGCGCGGGTGACGCTGGCGCCGGGCGAGAAGCGGACGCTGGCCTTCGCGCTGACCTCGAAGGAGCTCGGCTTCGTCGGCCTCGACCAGAAGTGGACCGTCGAGCCCGGGGCCGTCGAGGTGTTCGCGGGGACGAGCTCGGTCGGCGGCCTGCGGGCCGTCCTGACTATCGCGCCCTGACGCGGGCGAGGTCTTCGAGCAGGTCGTCGAAGCGCGCGCGGTCGCGCGGCGGCAGGTAGTCGAACAGCGGGTCGCGGCGCAGGCCGCTCAGGAAGCGCTTGCTCAGCTCGCGCATGCTGCCCTTGAGCTCTCCCGCGCTGCGGAACTCGCGCGCCAGGCCGGCCACGCGCTTGCGCGCCTGCGCGATCGGCGTCAGGTAGGTCGCGATCTGGTCCCAGTACGCGAGGCGGTCGCCCCAGCGCGGGATGAACGGGTCGTCGCCGAACGCCTTGCGGTGCGCGCGCTGGAAGGCGTCGATCTTGCGGCGCCGTTCCTCGGGCCGCGCGGCGAAGTCGGTGGCCATCACCAGCGCGAGGACCTGCTCCGGCGTGAAGTCGAAGCGCGCGCCGAAGTCCTTCAGCAGGGCGCGCGCGGTCTTGTCGTGGGTCAGGTGATGGAGCGTCGCGTCCACGCGCGCGGGCGTGTTCGGCTCTCGGTCGGGGTCCACGTCGTGCAGGGCGGCCGCCAGGATCAGCAGGACCTTGCGGTTCCCCGGCACGCGCGGCCAGCCCTTCAGCGAGCGCGCGGTCAGCGAGGCGACCTCGCAGGTGTGCGCGAGGCAGTGGTAGATGCGGTCCTGGTCGCCGGGATGGCGCGCGCGCAGGAAGGCGGCCAGCCGCGCGCACAGCCGCGCGGGCGCGCCGAACGCGCGCAGCTCGCGGAGGTAGGACTCGTCGAGGGCCTGGCCCGCCATCCCGCTTATTGTCGCAATTGAGGATTAAAAAGTCGCTAAATACCGCTGGACTTGACATCGAACGCATGTTCGACTATCCTGTCCCGATGGACGCCGCGCCGAAAGGCCGAGGGACCGGCCTGAACCCCCGCAACCGCTTCGAGGAGCTCGCCTACGAGTGGGAGGAGTCCGCCGACCCCGCCGAGAAGCCCGCGCCGAAGACGCGCTTCTTCCGCGACGCGACGAAGTCGGTCCTCGTCCGCAACGACAGCCCCGACATCCCGTTCGACTGGAGCCTGAACCCGTACCGCGGCTGCGAGCACGGCTGCGTCTACTGCTACGCGCGGCCCTATCACGAATATCTCGGTCTTTCGTCCGGCTTGGATTTCGAGTCGATGATCTTCGTGAAGGAGGACGCGCCGGCCCTGCTGGCGGCGGAGCTCGCCAAGCCCTCCTGGGAGCCGTCGTGGATCGCGTTGGGCGGCGTCACCGACTGCTACCAGCCCGTCGAGCGCAAGCTGGAGGTGACGCGGCGCTGCTTCCAAGTCCTGGCCGACGCGCGCCATCCGTGCGGCGTGGTCACCAAGAACAAGCTGGTCGCG
>JACQBB010000083.1 GCA_016194625.1 Elusimicrobiota bacterium
CGCGCACGCCGACGCGCGCCGCCTGTTCCTCGCCTCTTTGGCTCACCTGCCGCTGATCTTCGGGATGCTCTATTTCGGAGGAGTCTGACATGAACCGCCGGCTCACCCTCGCCGCCCTGCTCACCCTCGCGCTGACCGCCTGCTCGCGCCAGGAGCCGCTGACCGACCCCGTCGCGCGCGGAGAGCGCGACTTCGCGGGCCTCGGCTGCGCGAAGTGCCACATGATCGGCGACCAGGGCAACGAGTGGGGCCCGAACCTCACCTTGATCGGCTTCCGCAAGACCCCCGACTGGCTGGACGCCTGGCTGAAGAACCCCCACGCCTGGAACGCCAAGACGGTGATGCCCAACTTCAACCTCGACGAGCGGACGCGCAAGGACCTCGTCGCCTACCTCTCGTCGCAGAAGGGCCAGGGCTGGAAGGAATACCCTTGGCGCACGGCCGAGGCGAAGGCCCTGCCCGCCGTCGCCCGCGGGGAGTTCATCTTCAACAAGGCCGGCTGCGTCGCCTGCCACGGCCAGTTCGGCCGCGGCGGCTACCCGAACAACAACGTCGCCGGCGGGATGATCCCGACGCTGACCTTGGTCTCCGACGGCTACAGCAAGCCCGAGCTGCACGCCAAGATCCAGAACGGCCAGATCTCCCTGCCCGCCGACATGAAGGCCCCCAAGCCGATGATCTTCATGCCGAAGTGGGGCGACCAGCTGAAGGCCGACGAGATCGACGCCCTGGTCGAGTACCTGTTCTCGCTGAAGCCGAAGCCCGCGCCCGGCTCCGCCGCGGCCAAAGACGACTTCTGAGTCCGGCAGGAATGATGCTAAAGTGTAGGGGTCGCCGAAATCGGATCCCGAGGCTTTCCCCATGAGCACGCCCGCCAAAGACGCCGTGAAAGAGACCCCTAAGAGGACCGCCCCCATGGCCAACACCGCCATCCTGAAGATCGACGGCAAAGAGATCGAACTGCCCGTCATCGTCGGCAGCGAAGGCGAGAAGGCGATCGACATCTCGGAGCTGCGCGCGAAGACCGGCGCGATCACCTACGACAACGGCTACATGAACACGGGCTCGTGCCTCTCGGCGATCACCTTCCTGGACGGCGAGCGCGGCATCCTGCGCTACCGCGGCATCCCGATCGAGCAGCTCGCCGAGCAGTCCACCTTCGTCGAGACCAGCTACCTCCTGATCTACGGCCGCCTGCCCAACAAGAAGGAGCTCGAGGCGTTCACCACGAACATCACGCGCCACACGATGCTCCACGAGGACATGAAGCACTTCTACGAGGGCTTCCCGCGCGACGCGCACCCGATGGCGACGCTGGCCTCGGCGATCAGCACGCTCTCGACCTTCTACCAGAACGAGCCCGGCCGCGCCTCCGGCGGCAAGGACCTGGCCCTGTCGATCTACCGCCTGCTCGGCAAGCTCCCGACCATCGCGGCGTACTCCCACAAGAAGTCGATCGGCCACCCGTTCGTCTACCCGGACAACGGCCTCGACTACACGGCGAACTTCCTGAAGCTGATGTTCGCCGTCCCCGCCGAGAAGTACGAGCTCGACCCCGAGGTCGCCAAGGCGCTCGACCTCCTGCTGATCCTGCACGCCGACCACGAGCAGAACTGCTCGGCGTCCACCGTGCGCATGGTCGGCTCCAGCCGCGCGTCGCTGTTCGCGTCGGTCTCCGCCGGCATCTCCGCGCTGTGGGGCCCGCTCCACGGCGGCGCCAACCAGGAAGTCATCGAGATGCTCCAGGAGATCAAGGACAACGGCATCGCGCCCAAGGACTACCTGGCCAAGGTCAAGAACAAGGAGGGCGGCGCCCGCCTGATGGGCTTCGGTCACCGCGTGTACAAGAACTTCGACCCGCGCGCCAAGATCATCAAGAAGGCCTGCGACACCGTGCTCAACAAGCTCGGCGTCTCCGACCCCCTGCTCGACATCGCCAAGCAGATCGAGGAGGCTTCATCTCGCGCAAGCTGTACCCGAACGTGGACTTCTACAGCGGCATCATCTACCGCGCCGTCGGCATCCCGACGAACATGTTCACCGTCATGTTCGCCATCGGCCGCCTGCCCGGCTGGATCGCCCAGTGGAAGGAGATGAACGAGGCTCCGAGCTTCAAGATCTGCCGCCCGCGCCAGATCTACACCGGCCCGAAGGAAACGAACTACACCACGGTCGGCCGCCGCAAGTAGAGGCGCTCAGCGCTTGAGCATGCTCGCCGCTTCCCGCCCCTGCTCGGAGGCGGGGTCGAGCGCGACGCCTTTGTTCAGCGCCGCCCGGGCCGCCTCGTCCCGTCCCAGGGACTTCAGCACGAAGCCGGTGCTCAGCCACGCCCGTTGGAGCTTCGGGTCCAGGGCCGTGGCCTTCTTGAGCGCGGCCACCGCCTCGTCGGGCTTGTCGCTGTAGTGGAGGGCCAGCCCCAGGTCGTTGTAGACGGAGGCGTCGTTCGGGCTGAGGGCCAGAATCTTCCGGTAGACCGTGATCGCGGCGTCGTAGTGCCGGGCGCTGAACTCGCTTTCCGCCAGGGCGGCGAGCGACTGCGGGGTCTCGATCTGCGGGGCCGTCGGCGCGGAGGGGGCGCGCGGCGCGGGCGCGGCGGGCGGAGCTTGATAGCTCGCGGCCGGGGCGTCGTTGACGTAGCTGCGCCAGATCATGAAGGCCATGCCGAGCCCCGCGGCGGCGAGGATCGCGTAGGAACTCCAGTGGCTCTCTTCTTTTTCCTCGGTCATAGCGGAGACGCTACATCATTTCGCGGCCTCCCGGCATGGACGAACATGTGCGGAGGGCACCGCGTATAAGTCCGCATTGAGGTCCGCCCGCGCTCCGGATAAACTGGACTCCATGCTGTCGACCCGAGTCTGGTGGGAGATGCTGGTCAGGACCGTGCGGGAGTGGGACGCCGACAACTGCCAGCAGAA
>JACQBB010000368.1 GCA_016194625.1 Elusimicrobiota bacterium
CAAGCACATGATCGACGGCCTCGCGCCCGGCGGCCACGTCTGCCTGCTGGTTCCCGCGCACCCGTTCCTGTACGGCAGCCTGGACGCGCTCGACCACCACTACCGGCGCTACACGAAGGATTCCCTGCGCGCGCTCGTCGACAAGGCCGGCGTCGGCCGCGTCGAGTGGGTGGACCTGTACCACTTCAACGCGCTTGCCGCCTTCGGCTGGTTCCTGAAGGGCCGCGTCCTCAAAGAGACCAAGCAGGAGGACGAGAACTGGGCCGTGATGAACGCGGTCCTGCCGTTCGTCTCGCGCGCCGAGAAATTGATCCGCCCGCCCTTCGGCCTGTCGTTGGTCGCGGTCCTGCGCCGCCGTTAGCGGAAGCGGCCGCTCTCCAAAAGCCCCTTTTCCGATCCGCCGCTCCACGGGTACAAAACGGTCGTGTCTGTACCCCTGAAACGACGATTCTAGAAATCGACTTTTGGAGGACCCGCTGCGGCGGCAGGACTGTTGGCGCCAACAACCGCCGTGGCAACTGGTGCCGGCACCAGTTTTACCTGTGAATGGAGTGGATAAGTCCGGGGCTCAGGCGCGGGAGAGCTTCGCGTGCAGGCGGTCGGCGGCGTCGAAGCCCATCTTGATGGCCACGTGCGTGTTCACGTACTGGAAGCGGCCTTGGCGGCCGGCGGTCTCGGCGTTGTCGAGCGCGGCGAAGGCGTCCAAGAGCGTCTTGAGCGCCGTCTCGTAGCCGAGCAGGTACATCGGTTGGGCGTGGCGGGTGCGGAAGACGGTGTGGGACAGGACCTCGGAGGGCGCGATGATGTCCTCGCGCGCCAGGTCGTCCACGACGGACTTCACGGCCAGCGCCTCGTCGGTCCACACCTTGTCCGACGGGTCGCAGGCGATCTCGGCGACGAGCAAGGTCGTGCCGGGATCCAGGTGGAAGCCGAAGGACGCCAGGTCGGTGATGCGGTTGAAGGAGTGCTCGCGGAAGTACATGAAGGACGCGCGCAGGACGCGCGGGCGCTTCACTTTCAGCCCGACGAAGACGATGGCGCGGAAGCGCAGCGCCTCGGCGGCCGTATCGGCGTCGGCGCCGAGGCTCGGAGCGAACATCCGCGCGGTCTCGTTGAGCGCCAACGTGTTCACGATGCCCGAACACGGGAGCGTCTCGCGCTTGCCGCCGGCTTCGACCTCCACGCCGACGACCTTCGCGCCCTCGCGCTTCAAGCCGACGACCTTCGTCGAGAGCATCAGACGGGCGCCCTTCTTCACGGCGTCCTCGGCCATGCGGTCGCAGATCATCGAGAAGCCGCGCTTCGTGGTCCACATCTCGCCCTCGACCTTCTCGACGTAGCCCTCGGTCTTGATGTCGGAGCCGCGCGACAGCGCGCGCTTGAGCGCGGCCGCGGCCTTGTCCATGAATTCCAAGATATTGAAGCGAGGGATGCGCTCGCGGGCGAAGGACGGGGAGAACTGCGCGGGCCCGACGCCCCAGACCCGGAAGATGTAGTCCCGGAAGAAGAGCCGGTAAAGGACGTCGCCGTAATATCTTTGGAGGATGGTCTCCGAGTTCTCGACTTCCGGCTTCACGATCAGACCCTTCAGGAAGAACCAGACGAAACTCAAGCCCGCGTGGACGACCGTGGTCAGGGGGAGCTTGAACAGCACGTCCTTCACCGACAGCGGGAACTTGAAGTAGTTCCCCAGGAACTTGATCTCGATGGTGCGGTGGTAGGGCAGGAGGTCGGCGCCCATCAGCGCCTTCACGTCGCCCAGGATCTTGGCGTCGGTGGTGTGGAAGATGTGCGGACCGTACTCGTACACGTCGCCGCCCAGGCGCACGCCGCCGGCGAGGCCGCCGACGTGGTCCTCCGCCTCGACGAGGAGCACCGGGCGGCCGGCCTCGCGCAGGCGGCGGGCGGCCGACAGGCCCGCGCAGCCGGCGCCGAGGACGACGACCGGCGCTCCGCTCATCCCTTCCAGCCCTTCACCTTCTCGACGATCAGCGCCACGTCGGACTCCTTGAGTCCCGGGTGGATGGGCAGGCTCAGCGCCTCTTCATTGAGCCGCTCGCACACCGGAAGCTTCGCCGTCGAGCCGTAGATCTTGTTCAGGTGGAGCGGGTGGTAGCGCAGCGTGGTGTACACGCCGTTCTGGTACAGGTACTTGGCGAAGGCGTCGCGCTTGCCGCCCGGCACGCGCACGCAGTAGGTGAAGTAGGAGTGCTTCGCGTCGGCCGGCGCGTCCTGCGGGCGCACCAGCCAGCCGAGGCTCGCGAACTCCTTCTGGTAGGTCTCCCAGACCTTCTTGCGGAAGGCCTGCATCGCGTCGAGCTTGCGCAATTGGGCCAGGCCGATGGAGGCCGCGATGTCCGACGGGAGCATCTTCGGGAAGAAGTCGGTGACGTTGTATTCCCACCAGCGGTCCTTGGAGGCGGACGCCTCGAAGCCGGACTTGCCGATGCCGCAGTAGCGCAGCTGCTTGGCGCGCGCCAGGCGCGCCGGGTCCTTGGCGGTGAGGCCGCCGCCCTCGCCCATCGCCAGGTTCTTCACCGCGTCGAAGGAGTAGATGCCGACCTCGCCCAGGCCGCCGCACAGCACGCCCTTGAGCCGCGAGTCGACCGCGTGAGCGGCGTCCTCGACGATCGGCAGGCCGAGCTTCTGGATCTCGTCCACGCGCACCGGCAGGCCGCCGTAGTGCACGACCATGACCGCCTTGGTCTTGGGAGTCCGGGCCTTCTCGACGTCCTTCAGCGTGATGTTGTGCGTGTCCAGGTCCACGTCGGCGAACACCGGCCGGTGGCCGCACAGCACGACCGCGTGCGCGCAGGATATCCAGGTGAACGAGGGCACGATCACGTCGGAGCCGGGCGGCAGGTCGAGCAGCTTCACGGCGAGATGCAGGGCGTTGGAGCCCGAGTCCAGGAGCACGAAGCCCGGCAGGCCGCCGCGCTCCGCGAAGTTCTTCTCGAAGGCCGCCGTCTTGGGCCCGATGCCGATCCACTGCGCCTCCAGGCTGGTGCGGACCTCCTCCAGCTCCTCGGGGCCCATCTTGGAACCGAACACGTTGATCATTTCTTCCCCTCGTGCAGCGCGAGCCTGAGATAGACGCCGTCCACGCTGGCGCCGTCGAAGCGGCTGTCGGTGAACGCGCGGACCAGGTCCGTGAACCGCCGCGCGGTCATGCGCGCCGAGCCCTTGAGACGGCGCGCGCTCAGGCCCTCGGCGCGGTCGTGATAGGTGCCCTTCTCCCGCGGACGGAAGGTCGGGTAGCGGCCGGAGGCCAAGTCGGCCCACATCTCCCGCACCAGCCGGGGCTCGGCCTCCGCGACGCGGGCGGTGAGCGTCTGGCCGTCGTCGGTCGGCAGGACCGGCACGCGCTTGCGCGCGACGACCTCGCCCTTGTCCACCAGCGCGACCATGCGGTGCAGCGAACAGCCCGCCGGAGACCCGTCGGCGATCGCCCAGTAGGTCGGCCAGTAGCCGCGGCCGTACGGCAGGTAGCCCGGGTGCAGATTGATCGGATGCGGCACGGCGTCGAGCACGCGCGGCGGCAGGACCACCGCGCAGTGCGCGCTGAACACGCAGTCGGCGTCGCGCCGCAGGTGCGCGGCGTAGGCGGCGGTCGTCGGGTCCTTCACGGCCTTCGCGCGCGGGAACAGCCGGCGCAGGCGCGGGGCGAGGTCGGTCGCCTGGTAGCTGACGACCTCCAGGCCGCGGCGCGAGGCGAAGAACTCGGCCACCGCCAGGCCGACCTGTCCGCGCGCGAGCAGGCTCAGGCGCTTGATGGGGCGGCCGACGAACATGCTCATTTCGACGCTCCGGCGCGGTGATAGACGCTCATCGAGGCGTTGGCGAAGAACGAGTCGTCCTCGGGTCCGCGGCCGAACGGCGCCGCGGCCGGGAAGGCGGCGGCCAGCGCGTACTTGCCCGGGAGCGCGGCCTCCAGCTGGGAGACCTCCTTCGTGTCGCCGACGAACCACTCGGGCTCGCGGCCCGCCGCCTCGGCGGGCTTCTCGAGCACGACCAGCTTCACGCGGTCCCAGCGGAACGGCGGCGTGTGAGCGGGCTCCGGGTAGCGCCACAGGCCGACCTCGGCGCCGGCGGGGACGTGCGCGTCGATCCAATCGGCGGCGGCGGCGCGCGTGCCGCCGGCGGACTCGCGGCGCAGGTTCTCGAGATAGACCGAACCGCGCGCGCCGGTCTCGGCCAGCGCGACGGCGGCGAGCAGGACCGCGGCCGGACGCGGCAGGAGCGCCAGCAGGTCGACGGCGAGGACCACGGAGAGCGCCGCGCCCGCGTAGTGCAGGCGCAGCGACGAGAGCATCGCCGAGAACTCGGGGAAGCGGCCGAGGACCAGGACCCCGCCGCCCAACACCAGCAGCGCGAGCAGCCGGCGCGGCGCGTCGGCGAACAGCGCGCGGACCAGCGCGACCGCCGCCAGCGACGACAGCGCGATGCCCAGGCCGTGCGGGACCACGCGCGCGAAGAAGGCCGCCAGGCCCGCCGCCGAGAAGCCGAAATGCGACGGCGAGAACACCGTCAGCTCCCAGGCGAAGTGGCTCGGCGCCAGGACGAGGTAGGGGTTCGTCAGCGCGATCAAGCCCGCGCCCGCCGCGGACGAGCCGAGCGCCCAGCCCCACGAGCCCTCGCCGCGCACGAGCCGCGCGAGCACCGGCAGGCCGACCGCGTAGGCGACGGCCGGGTTGCCCCCCGCCGCCAGCCCCGCGCTCAGGCCGCACAGGAGGAAGTCGTTCCAGCGCCCTTCCTCGACGACGCGGTACGCGCAGTACGCCGCCGCGACGAACCAGAAGGCCGCGACCGGGTGCGGCTTGAGCACGTGCGCGTTCACGACGGCCAGCGGCGTCAGCGCCCACAGGAGGGCGGCGAGCGCGGCGGTGCGCCGGCCCGACAGCGTGCGGCCGAACTCGTAGACGAGGAACACCGTGCCCAGGTGGAAGAGCAGGACGAACAGCCGGCCGAGCAGGTACAGGCGCGCCATGTCGGACGGGACGCTCAGGTAATGCGCGAGGTCCGGCGTCAGCCGCGCGAGATGGAGCAGGTGCGCCGCGCCCAGGAACGCGCCCAGCGGGTACACGAACGCGCCGCCGTACTGCGCGTACAGAGGCTCGAAGTCGAGCTTCCACGGCCGCATGCGGCCCAGGATGATGAAGGACTTCTTCTCGTCGGGGTTCACCGACTGCGTGAGCAGGGAGCGCGCGGAGTTGAGCAGGGCGCCCGGCGGGAAGGTCCAGCCCGCGGGCACCTCGACGCGGCCGACGACGCCGGTGCGCGGCTCCTCGGCGCGCAGTTCGGCGTGCGAGCGCTCGATCTCGGCGTAGAGCTTGCGCCACGCGTCGGCCAGGCGCGGCGCGAACTCGGGCGAGGTCCGCGCGGCCTCGGGCAGGGCGCGCAGGCGCCCGGGGCCGGGCAGGCCGCCGCACAGGCCCGTCAGGCCCGCGGCCAGCGCGACGCCCAGCGCCGCGAACAGCCCGGCCTCCGCGCGCCAGCCTCCGCGCTTCTGCTTGAGCCGCAGAAGCAGGCGGATGTAGGCGGGCAGGAGCTTCCAGGCGTTGGCCTTCGACACGCCGCCGACGCGCGGGGCGTAGTGGATGGGCAACTCGACGACCTTGCCGCCGTTCGCGAGGATGCCGACCATCAGGTCCTGCTGGATAGAGAAGTCGGTCGCCTTCGAGCCGACGGCGAGCGCGGACTCGCGGTGATAGAGCCGGAAGCCGCTCGACGACTCGCGCACCGGCAGCTCGAGCACGCGCTTGCACACGGTGTTCAGCGAGCGGCTGAGGATCTGCCGCGTCAGGTCCATGTCGGCGGTGCCGCCGCGGCAGTAGCGCGAGCCGACGACGAGCTTCGCGGTGTCGCGCAGCGCCCAGAACTTCTTGAACTCCGCCGGGTCGTGCGAGCCGTCGGCGTCCATGATCCCGACCCAGGGCGCGCCGGACGCCTCGATGCCTTCGACGACCGCGGAGCCGAAGCCCTTGCCCTTCTGCCGCAGCGTGCGCGCGCCGTGCGCCCGCGCGACCGCGACGGTGTCGTCCTTGGAACCGCCGTCCACGACGAGGATCTCGCCGCGCACGCCCATCTCCCCGAACAGGGCCTTCAGGCGCGGCAGGAGCACCTTGAGCCC
>JACQBB010000335.1 GCA_016194625.1 Elusimicrobiota bacterium
GAGCCGTCGGCGTCCAGGACCTTGACCGCGTACAGGCGGGCCTTCGGGGCCACGCCGACCACGCCCTTCTCGTCGCGCTTGCCGGCGATGGTGCCGGAGACGTGCGTGCCGTGGCCGTTGTCGTCCTGATAGTCCTCGGGCTTCTCGGTCTTGGTGATCGCCGAGTAGCCGCCGTCCACCTTGCCGACCAGGTCGGGATGGCTCAGGTCGATGCCGGTGTCGATGATCGCGACCTTGACGCCGGCGCCCTCGGTGGTGTCCCACGCGGCCGGCGCGTGGACGCGGTTGATGCCCCAGGTGATCTCGGGGCGGACGCCCGCGGCCTTGGCCATCGCGGGGTTCGCCGCGTACTGGCCGGGCTTCGGGAACTTGAGGCCGCCGAAAGCCGCGGAGCCGAACGGGGTGGCCTGGAAGGAGACCTGCGCCTGCTCGATCCACTTCACGCGCCGGTCGGCCTCGATGGAGACGATGTCGGAGGCCGCGCCGCCGCCGGCCGCCAGGCCGGTGAGCTGCGGCTTCGACAGCGTCTGGCCGGCCGGGAGGTCCACCACCGCGGCCGAGTACTCGTTGTCGGAGTCGCCGTCGGTCGCGATGTGCGCCGCGGCCTTGACCTGCAGGGCGGCCAGGGCCGCGTCGCGGCCCGAGCGCTTGACGGTCGGCTTGAAGGTGACGATCCAGCGCTTGGTGCCGGCCTGGACCTTGGGGAGCGGGTTCCCCAGGGCCGGAGCGGCCATCAGCACCGCGAGAGCGACCTGCATCGTGAGTCTCATGTTCCTTTGTCTCCTTCCCGCCGGAGAGGGGTCCCGGGCGGGAGCGCGTAAAACGTCGGTAAATGGATTTTAGTCGGAAGACCTAATTATGGAAGGGGTCCTAGGGCCTATATCCATCTGGGCCCAAAGGCCTATATACTAGGTCCTTGGGTCCGGCGACCCGGGCCCTTCGGGTCAACGCGTCAGCAGCGCCGCGTCGACGACGCCGGCGCCCTGCTCCTCGGCCTTCAGGCCCGGGAGCGGACGCGCCGCCCGGCGCAGCGCCGCGCGGACCGCGTCCACGCCGTGCGCGCCGCGCGCGACCGCGAGGGCCGCGAGGCCCGCCACGTGCGGCGTCGCCATCGAGGTGCCGTCGAACAGCGCGTAGCCGCCGCCGGGGACCGAGGACTTCACGTCCTCGCCCGGGGCGATGAACTGGACCTGGCGGCCGCGGCTGGAGAAGGAGGCGATGCCGTCCTGCGGCGTCAGCGCGGCGACCGCGATGACCTCGGGGTAGGCTCCGGGGTAGTTGACGGCCTTGCCGTCGTTGCCCGCCGCCGCGACCACGGTCACGCCGTTCATCTGCGCGTACTTCACCGCGGCGCGCATGAAGATCGTCCCCATCGGCGCGCCGAGCGACATGTTGGCGACGTCCATGCGGTTCTTGCCCGCCCAGATCAGGCCCTTGATGATGGAGGTGAGGCCGCCCGCGCCGTCCTTGTCGAGGACCTTCACCGCGTACAGGCGCGCCTTCGGCGCGACGCCGACCACGCCCTTGCCGTCCAGGACGCCCGCGATGGTGCCGGCCACGTGCGTGCCGTGCTCGTTGTCGTCCATCGGCGGCTTCGAGGAGTCGAACGCGTTGTAGCCGCCCGCGCAGTTGGCCTTCAGGTCGGGATGGCCGCAGTCGATGCCGGTGTCGATGACCGCGACCTTGACGCCCTCGCCCTTGGTCACGGCCCAGGCGTTCGGCGCGTTCACGCGCGCGATGCCCCACGGGACCTCGGCGGCGTCCACGCCGGCGGGGAGCGGGTAGGTCGGGCGCGTCGCGGCGGCCTTCGCGGCGGAGAGCAGGCCGCGCAACGCGGCGTCGGGACCGAACGGGAGGGCCTGGAAGGACGGCGCGTCCAGGAGCCAGTTCCTATATATGTCCTCCTGGACGTCCAGGACCGCGGGGAGGGACTTCGCGGACTCGGAGAAGGCGGCGAAGGTGACCGCGCCCGCGGGGACCTCGGCGACCAGCGCGCCGATCTCGGGGATGTCGTCGGACTGGGAGGCGCCGAGGGCCTTCAGCGCGGCGGCGCGCTGGGCCGGCGTCGTCCCGTCCTTGAAGCCGATCAGATAACGCTTGCCTTCCGCCGCCGCCGGAGCCGACGCGACCGCCGCCAGGACGATCGCCGCGATGAGCCTCTTCATGTGGTCTCTCCCTCGCGGGGACTCGGCCCCCGCGGTTTCCTCGTCGCGATTCTACCACAGGCGGGCCGTTCGGCCTACGCGAAAATCAGGTCCTTCGGCCTCTTTTTTTAGGCCCCCCGGCCCAGACCCGTTGACGAAATCCGGAGGCGGGGCTATACTGCGAAAAGACGCAGGCGTGAGGAGGGGACGCCATGAAGAAGATCTCAGCGAAGGCGGGAGCCAGGTCGAAGGGCCACGGACGAAAAGCGAAATCCGAGAGGCCGATGGAGCTCGACCGCGGCTGGCAGGACCTCGAGGTCCAGGCGGACCGGCTCAAGTTCGACTGGATGAGCCTGTCCGTGCAGCTCGGCATCGGCGGGCACGAGAAGTCGTCGTACGACTGATCAGTCCTCGTCGCCGCCGCGGCGGCGCTTGAGCCGCACGGTCCGAGTCGTCTCTTTGTGCCCGTAGGCATCGAGGAGTTTCAGCGCGACGGTGAGGTTCTCACCCGTCCAGCGGCCGTCCTGGACGCCCTTGACGAGAGCGCGGCCGTCCAAGTGCGCGACCTCCGCCCATAACGGAGTCTCGCGCACTTCTTTTTCCAGCGCCGCGTTCTTGTCCCGATCGTCCGTCTTGGTGGGAAGACGGACCTCCGTCCTCACGCTCACGGAGGCTTCCGCCCGGCTGCCCGCCACGGTCGAGAGGCCCTCGTCCTCCGCGAACCTCGCCAGCTCGTCTTCGATGCCCTTCTTCTGCTCTTCCAGCGCGAGCTCCTCGTCTTTGAGGCGGCGACGCTTGGAATCGATCTCCGTCAGGGCGTCCACCAGGCGCACGCCGTCGTCCTTCTTGCGCTCGGCCGGCGGCAGCGCCGCGACCCTGGTCTCGTGCTTGAACTCCGGGCACAGGTCCCTGTACTCGCACCAATCGCACAGCGGGCCCTTCTTCGGCGGGAACTCGTCGGCGCGCTTGATCGCGCGCACGGTGGCGACGACGTCCTCGAGCAGGCGGGCGCGAGCCGCCTCGTCGCGCGCCGAGGTCAGCGTCTTGCCGTGGCGCACGTAATGCCACTGCAGGCGCACCCCCTTCGCGTCGGGCCACTCGCGGCGGACGGCGATCTCGTAGAGGGCGAGCTGCCAGTCGGCGTCCGCGTGCTCCTGGTTCGGCAGGGACTTCGCCGTCTTGTAGTCGTGGATGACGAAGGTCCCGTCCGGCGCCAGGCTGAGCCGGTCGACGAACCCTTCGATGCGGTATTCGCGTCCGTCCACGACCAACGGGAAGCCGACCCGCTTCTCGACCGCGACCGTCCTGTCCTCGGTGAACGGGTGGTGCGCCTTGTAGTAGAGCTCCACGCACTGCGCCCCGACGTTCTTCCAGTCGTCGCGCGCGAACCGCGGGTCGCGGACGACGACGGTCTCGTCCCACTCCTCGTTCAGCGCGTCGTCGTACAGCGCCTGGACCTCGGCCAGGGACGGCGTCTTCCCCCCCGACACCAGCCCGTACAGCTCCTCGAACGCCGCGTGCACCGCGACGCCGACGACCGTCTCCGGCGTCTTCCGCTTGCGCGAGATCTTGTCGACGTAGCGGAACTGATACCGCTGCGGGCACTCTTTGAAGACGTCGAGCTTGCTCGGCGAGAACTTCGAGGAGGCGTCTTTCTCCATCCCTACAGGATCTCGAGCAGCGCGAAGTGCAGGTACTCGGTCTCCGGCATCGCGAGCAGGACCGGGTGGTCGGCCGACTGTCCGCGCAGGGCGGCGAAGCGGATCTCGCGCTGGGCCTTGGTCTGCGCGTCGCGCAGCATCGCCACGAAGTTCTCGCGCGACACGTGGTGCGAGCAGGTCGCCGTCGCCAGCAGGCCGCCGCGCGGCAGGGCCTTCATCGCCATCGCGTTCAATTTGGAGTACATGCGCAGCGCCTTCGGCAGGTGCTTCTTGGCCGGCACCAGGCTCGGCGGGTCGAGCACGATCATGTCGGGCTTGAACGGCTGGCGCAGGCCCGCGAACGACTCGAGCTCGGCCTCGGCGTCGCCCTCGTCGAAGGTGACCTGCCCCTCGACGCCGTTGAGCTTGGCGTTCTCCTTGGCGAGCGCGAGCGCGGGCCCCGAGCTGTCGATCGCGAACACCGACTTGGCGCCGGCCTTCGCCGCGGCGATCGCGAACCCGCCGGTGTAGGTGTACAGGTCCAGCACCGTGCGCCCGGCGAAGTGCGGCTTCAGGTACGCGCGGTTGTCGCGCTGGTCGAAGTAGTGGCCGGTCTTCTGGCCCTCGCCGATCGCGGCGGTGAAGCGCAGGCCGCCCTCGACGATCGGGGTGCGCTCGGGCACCGAGCCCGACAGGACCTTGCACTCGAGCGGCAGGCCCTCGAGCGCGCGCGTGCGGTGGTCGTTCTTCAGGTAGATGCCCTTCGGCGCGAGCAGCTCGTCGAGCGCGGTCTTCACCTCGCCGAGGCGCCGCTCGATGCCGGCGGAGAGGACCTGGAGGACCAGGACGGAGCCGTAGCGGTCCACGACCAGCCCGGGCAGGCCGTCCGACTCGCCGAAGCACAGCCGGTAGGCGTTCTCGCCGGGGCAGATCTTCTCGCGGTAGGCCAGCGCGGCGGCCAGGCGCGCCTTGAAGAAGCCGGCGTCGATCGGCTCCTTGGGGCTGCGCGTCAGCATGCGGCCCGCGATGAGGCTGTTCGGGTGGTAGAAGGCCAGGCCCAGCTCGTGGCCGGTCGAGGTGACCACGATGGCCAGGTCGCCCGCCTCGGGCTTCTTCTCGGCGACGACCTGCTTGATCTCGTTGGAGAACACCCAGTCGTGGCCGGCCAGCAGGCGCTTCTCCTGGGACGGGTTCAGGATCACGCGGGCCAGCGTCTGCGGTTCAGCGGCGATGTCGGACATGGACGGGGTCTCCTCGGCGCGCGCGGGTCGTCGCGGCGTAGTCGCCCGCGCGCAGCGAAAGCTCGACGAGTCCCGCGGAGCCGGCGACGGCCAGCGGCCGCCCGGGCGGGACTTCGGCGTAATGCGTGCGCAAGGTCCCCAGGTCGCGCCCCTTGTGCGTCAGGCGCGCGCCCGCGGGGATCCGCGCGGACGGCAGGTTGGTGACGGCGTTGCCGAAGCGGTCGAAGGCCAGGATGACGCCTTCGACGGAGGTCTTCGCCCGTTTCGGCGCGGGCCACGGCAGGACGACGGGGTCGGTCACGACGGGCCCCAGCTTGGAAGGTGAAAGGCCTTCCGACAACGCGGCCGCCACCGGCGCGAAGACGTCGCGGCCATGGAAGGTCGCGCTCGCCTCGGGAAGGAAAAGCCGTTCGTTCTCGACCGACCGGAATCCGATAGGCCGTTCGTCTTCGCTCAACCAGGAGAAGATGCCGTTGTCCGGCCCCAAGAATTGATTGTGTCGTGACCGGCCCCAAAGGACACGGCGCCCGGACCCGACCCCCGGATCCACGACCGCGACGACGATGGAACCCTTCGGCAGGTAAGGGACGGACGTCTTCAAAGCCAAGGCCGCGGCGGGGACGTCTTGAGGCGCTATCTCGTGGCACAGGTCCACGATGACGGCCTTCGGCGCGCGGGAAAGGATCACGCCCTTCATCACCCCGACGAACGGGTCGCGATGCCCGAAGTCGGTCAGCAGGACGACCGGCCGGAGCGCGCTCATGACGGAGATTCTAGCGGTTCGCGAGGCGCCGATGCGCGATTTCTGGCCCTTGCGCGGCGCGTCGCCCGGTGTTATTATCGTAACATAGCTCGGGCGGCGGACAAGGCTCAGGCAAGGCTGTTGCCAGCCCCGGAACGCGCACATGCGGGTCGAACAAAGACTGTGGAGTCCGTCCTCGGGGTGGAGCGCGGCGCCGCCCGGGACGCTCGGAGCGGGGGCCCAAGTGGTGCTCGTCTTCGCCGCGCCCGGCGTCCTCGAGGCCAGGACCCCGCTGGACGAGCTCCGGCGCGACTACCCCGCGGCGATCGTCTTCGGCTGCTCCACCGCCGGCGAGATCCACGACACGCGCGTCCTCGACGGGAGCGCGACCGCGACGGCCGTGACCTTCGATCGCGCCCGGGTGCGGGTCGCCGCCGTGTCCGCGTCCGAGGTCGCCGACGGCCGCGAGGCCGGCGAAAGGCTCGGCGCGGCGCTGGCGGACGACGGCCTCGTGCACGTGTTCGCGCTGTTCGACGGCCTCATCTTCCGCGGCAGCGACCTGGCCCGCGGACTCTCCTCCCGCCTGCCCCCCTCGGTCGGCGTCACCGGCGGCCTCGCCGGAGACGGGACGAGGTACCGGAGGACCAGCGTGCTCGTCGACGGGGTCCCGCGCGTCGGCGCCTACGCCGCGCTCGGCTTCTACGGACCGGGACTGAAGGTCGGCCACGGCGCGATCAGCGGCTGGGACCCGTTCGGACCGGAACGGGTCGTGACCCGCTCGCGCGGCAACGTGCTCTACGAGCTGGACGGGAAGTCCGCGCTGGACCTGTACCGGAACTACCTCGGCGACCACGCCCGGGACCTGCCGGCCAGCGGCCTGATCTTCCCGCTGATGCTCCGCAACCCCGGCAAGCGCGACGGCGTCGTGCGCAGCGTGCAGGCGGTCGACTCCGGCGAGTCCAGCATGACCTTCTCCGACTACGTCCCCGAGGGCAGCCACGTCCAGTTGATGAAAGGCAACTTCCACCGCGTCGTCGAGGGCGCCGGCGCGGCCGCGCGCGCCGCCCGGCGCGGCCTGGGCGGGGCGCCGGCCCAGCTCGCGATCCTGAACTCCTGCATCGCCCGCAAGATGCTGCTCAAGCAGCGCACCGAGGAGGAGATCGACGGCGTGCGCGACGCCCTCGGCGAGGGCGCCGCGCTGACCGGCTTCTACACCTACGGCGAGATCGCCCCGCTGGAGCCCGAGACGAACTGCGCGCTGTACAACCACACGATGAGCGTCACCGTGCTCTCGGAAGACTGACATGGACCCGCGGGAACGCCACTCGCTGCTGCGCCGCCAGCTCAAGAAGCACCTCGCCTCCGACGCGCGCGTCCCGACGGACTGCGCGGCGTTCCTGGACGCCGTCGACGCCGCCTACCGGGAGTCCGACGAGGACCGCCTGATGCTGGAGCGCGCCTTCGAGCTCGCGTCGCAGGAGCTGCTCGACGCCAACGCCCAACTGCGGGCCGCGAAGGAGTCCGCCGAGGCGGCCAACCTCGCCAAGCGCCGGTTCCTGTCCGGCATGAGCCACGAGCTGCGCACCCCGCTGTACGCGATCCTGGGCTACGCGGAGCTGCTCGAGGAGGAGGTCGGCGCGCTGAGGCGTCCCGAGCTCGCGGCCGAGGTCGCGAGCATCCGGGCCGCCGGCGACCACCTGCTGACCCTGATCAACGGCCTGCTCGACTTCGCGCGGATCGAGGCCGGACGCCAGGAGCTGACGGTCGAGGACTTCGACCTGGACGCCCTGCTCGCGGACCTGCTGGCGATCATGCGGCCGCTGGCCGACGGCAACGGCAACCGCCTGGTCGTCGAGAAGCGCGCGGCGCTGGGGCGCATGCGCACCGACCCGACGAAGGTCCGCCAGATCCTGCTGAACCTGCTGGGCAACGCCAACAAGTTCACCGCGCGCGGGACGCTGACGGTCACGGGCGCGGCCGCGGGCGACGGCGTCGTCCTGAGCGTCAGCGACACCGGCATCGGCATCGACGCCGAGCGCCAGCGCGCCCTGTTCGAGCCGTTCACCCGCATCGAGACGCCCGCCGGCAAGCAGTATCCGGGCACGGGCCTGGGCCTGGCGATCACGCGCGAGTACTGCCGCGCGCTCGGCGGCTCGATCGAGTTCGTCAGCGCCCCGGGGCGCGGCTCGACCTTCACCGCGCGCCTGCCGCGGACGCTCCCGTCCGCCGCCGCGAAGACCGCGGCCCGCTAGAGGCAGCCGCCGCGCTTGAGGATCTCGCGCGCCGCGGCCCCGTAGGGCTCCAGCGAGAAGCAGGCGTCGAGCTCCTTGGCGCTGAGGCGCTTGGTGACCTCGGCGTCGGCGCCCAGCGTCTGGCGCAGCGGGCCGGCGCCCGCCCAGGTCTTCATCGCGTTGCGCTGGACCAGGTCGTACGCCTCCAGCCGTCCCAGGCCGGCGTCGATCAGGCGCAGGAGCACCTTCTGCGAGAAGACGAGCCCGTGCGAGCTCTCCAGGTTCTTCTTCATGCGCTCGGGATAGACCTGCAGGCCGTCGAGCACGCCGCAGAGCCGGTGGAGCATGAAGTCCAGCGCGATGTGCGCGTCGGGGATGACCAGGCGCTCGTTGGACGAGTGCGAGATGTCGCGCTCGTGCCACAGCGCGCAGTTCTCGGTCACGATGGTCTCGTAGCCGCGGATCATCCGCGCCAGGCCGCACAGGTTCTCGCACAGCACCGGGTTGCGCTTGTGCGGCATCGCCGACGAGCCCTTCTGCCCCTCCGAGAACGGCTCCTCCAGCTCCAGGCACTCGGTCTTCTGGAGATGCCGGATCTCGAGCGCGACGCGCTCGACCGCGCAGGCCGACAGGACCAGCGCGTGGAAGTACTCGGCGATCCGGTCGCGCGGGACCACCTGGGTGGACACGGGCTCCGGCCGCAGGCCGAGCGCGTCGAGGACGGTGGCCTCGACCTCGGACGGCAGCTGGGAGAACGCGCCGACCGCGCCGGAGACCTTGCCGTAGGCGACGGTCTCGCGCGCGGCGCGCATGCGCTTGAGGCAGCGCTGGGCCTCGGCGTGCCAGCCGGCGACCTTGATGCCGAAGGTGATCGGCTCGGCGTGGACGCCGTGGGTGCGGCCGACCATCCAGGTGCGCTCGTGCCGGCGCGCGAGGGCCTTGAGCCGCCGGGCGACCTCCTCCCAGTCCTTCACGAGCAGGTCCGCGGCGTCGCGCAGCTGCAGCGCGAGCGCGGTGTCCAGCACGTCCGACGAGGTCATCCCGAAGTGCAGGTAGCGGTCCACCTTCGGCGCCGACTTCTTGAGCTCCCCGGCGACCGCGGAGATCATGCCGATGACCTCGTGGCCGGCCTTGGACTCCTTGCTGCGCGAGGCCTCCAGCAGGGACTTCTCCATCAGGCGGCGCAGGACCTTCAGCTCCGAGGCCGGGATGCCCTTCTCCGGGGCGATCGCCTTGAGCAGCTCCTCCTCGACGCGCAGCATCGCGCGCAGGCGGTGGTCGTCGGACCAGATCCGGCCCATCTCGGGACGCGTGTAGCGGTCGATCATGTCACTCCCCCTCGGCGCCGGCTTCCAGCTCGCGGCGGGCGGTGGACAGCGGCACGCCGGCCTCGCACTGCGGGCAGTTGTCGGGCGGCGCGGCCTGCAGCGGGTACGAGACCAGCGCGCGGGCCGGCACGCCCAGGCACAGCGGCGCCGACGAGCGGTCGATCATCGCGCCCACGCCGACGACGCGCGCGCCGTACGCCTGCGCCAGCGCCACGACCTCGCCGTTCGAGCGCCCGGTCGTCAGCACGTCGACGACGACCAGCGCCTTCTCGCCGCGCTCCAGCTTGAAGTCGCGGCGGAAGGACATCGCGCCGTTGACGCGCTCGGTGAAGATCGCGCGGCACTTCTTGACGCGCGCGACCTCCTGGCCGAGGACGACCGAGCTCATGCCCGTCGAGATGACCACGTACACCGGCGCGGTGAACTTGGCGGCGAGGGCCTTGGCGATCTTCTGCGCCACGTGGGGGTACTGGAGCACCAGCGCGGGCTGGAGGTACACCGGGGTGTGCAGGCCCGAGGCCAGGCGGAAGTGGCCGCTGGCCACGGCGCCGTGCTCCTGCAGGAGGCCCAGCACGTCCATCTTGTTAAAGGTCATCGCGTTCTCCTCTGCGTCTTATAGCGTCTGGATCTTCTCGAGGGCCTCGAAGCGCTTGGCGGCGCGCCGCCGCCCCTCGTCCACCTTGCCCTCGATCTCGCCGTGGCCGATCTTCTTGAAGCGCGGCTCCAGGTCGGGCTTGTTGATGTCGCCCTTCACGCGGAAGCCGATCGAGGGGTTGCCGTCCTCGTCCACCCACCACTCGGGCAGCGTCCCGCGGTAGCTCGTGAGCCGCGTCAGGATGTCGAGGTCCACCTTCTCGCGGCCGAGGTCGGCCGTGCCCTCGGTGTAGGCGACCAGCTGCGGGCCGTCCACGTGGAAGTAGCGGATCGTCGCCAGGCCCTTGGCCGCGCCGTACTCGCCGTCGATGCGCCGGAAGTCGAACGACTTCGGGTAGGCGGTCGCGCCGCTGAACACGGAGAGGTTGTTCATCTTGTGCATGAAGATGAAGGGCAGGAAGACGACGCGCAGGAACTTGTTGGCGTCCTGCGCCGCCGGGACGTCGTTGACGCGGCCGGGGCCGAAGCTCAGGCGCGCCTCGCCGGCCAGCTTGTCGAGCTCCGGCGTGACGCCGCGCAGGCTCCACAGGAACTCCACGTCGCGGCAGTCGAAGTTCGGGTGCACGACCTCGCCGACGTGGACGTGACCGGTCGTGTCCGGGAAGCCCTTGGGGATCGCGTACTTGAAGGTCTTGAGCCACGGCCTCTCGGCGTCGCCGGACGCGGCGGTCCGCGTGGAGATCGACGCCTTCACGTCCGCGACCAGGCGCGCCGCCGACTGCCAATCGATGCGGTCGGCGCTGCCCGACAGCACGACCTCCTTCGGGGCCGCGGGATGGTCCACCCGCGCGCGCAGCCGCACCTTCGAGCCGGCCCAGCTCAGGGCCAGGCGGTCGATCGAGAGGCGCTGCTTGTCCAAGCTGAGCGCGCCGGCCAGGGACTCGAACGCGTTGCCGCCCAGGGTCGCCTTGCCCGAGGACACCGTCGCCTTGAGCTTGGCGAACTCCTCGGTCGCGGACGCGTCGGCGTCCACGCCCTCCAGGCGCTTCTCCCCCCAGACGCCGCCGAAGCCGCGCAGCGAGAGGTCCGCGTCGCGCACCTGCAGGCGTCCCCACCAGCCGGTGACCGCGGCGCGCAGGGTCGCGCGTCCCGTCAGACGGCGCGTCGCCAGCGCCGCCAGCCAGGACGACGCCTTGGCCAGGTCCGCGTCGCGCGCGGTCGCCTCCACGCTCAGCGTCGGCGTGTCGGCGGCGAAGTCGAACACCCCGGTCAGCGCGGCCGTCCCCGCGGGCGTCTCGACGGAGAGGCGGTCCAGCTCGACCATCGCCGGGGCCGGGATGGCCGCCTTCAGCGTCCACTTCGACGCGGGCAGGTCCAGCGGGAAGGGCTTGCCCGCCAGCACGCGCCAGTCCTCGGCGCCCAACGCCGGGGCGGCGACCGCGGCCTCCACGTAGGGCGCGCTGAAGCCGGTGACGGTCGCCTTGCCGGTCAGCGGCACGCCCTCGATCTCCACGCGCAGGCGGTCGGCGGTCGCCGTCGCGCTGGACCAGCGCAGGCCCGCCAGGTCCACGCGGCCCGTCGC
>JACQBB010000336.1 GCA_016194625.1 Elusimicrobiota bacterium
GACGGTGCGCGGTTCCGGCGAGAGCATGCTGATGGAGGACGCCGGGATCCGCGTGAACGGCGCTTCGGCGACGATCCGCGGCTGTGTCGTCGAGGACGTGCTGTTCGGAATCTTCCTGGACGGGGTCCCCGGCGCCGTGATCGAGGACGACGTCCTGCGCGGCAAGCCTCTCGACCTGGGCGTCCGCGGCGACCTGCTGCGCGCGTGGAAGGCCGACCGCACGGTCTTCCGGCGCAACTCGGTCTCCGACGGCCGCGACCTGGTGCTGTGGTTCTCGACGGGCTCGGTCGTCGAGGGGAACACGGTGACCGGCGGGCGCTACGGCCTGCATTTCATGTACACGAACGGCGCGCGGGTCGCGGGGAACACCTTCGCCGACAACTCGGTCGGGTTCTACGTGATGTACTCGCGGGACGTCCTCGTCGAGAACAACCGCTTCGCGCGCCACCGCGGGCCCAGCGGCGCGGGGCTGGGCCTGAAGGAGAGCGGCGTCCTGGTCGTGCGCGGGAACACCTTCGACGCGAACCGCCAGGGCGTCTACATCGACCAGTCGCCGCTGACGGAGGACGACGCGAACCTGTTCGAGCGCAACCTCGTCGCGCACAACGACGTCGGGATGTCCATCCTGCCGGGGGTGAAAGGCAACGTCTTCGTCGGCAACTCGTTCGACGACAACCTTCAGCAGGTCTCCGTGCGCGGCGGCGGCGCGCTGACCGGCAACGCCTGGTCGCGCGGCGGGCGCGGGAACTATTGGAGCGACTACGCGGGCTACGGCGCGGCGGGCGCGGCCGTCGGCTCCGTCCCCTACCGCCTCGACGACGTGTTCGAGCGGATGCTGGAGCGGACCCCGGGCGCGAAGTACTTCCTGTACACGCCCGCCGTCGCCGTCCTGGAGCTGGCGAGCCGCGCGTTCCCGATCTTCCGGCCGCGCGCGATCCTCGTCGACGAGCATCCGCTTCTCGCCCCGGAAGCGGCGGTCCTGCCGCCCGAGCGCCCTCGCGAGGCTTCCGCCCCGTTGGCCGCCGCGGCCGGCCTGTTCATGCTCTCGGGCCTGACGGCCTGGGGGGCTTCGCGCCGCGGGCCGGCGGCGCGCCCCGCGCCGGCGCCCGCGCCGGCCGGAGTCCCCGCGCTGAGCGCGCGCGGGGTCGGCAAGTCGTTCGGTCCGCGGCGCGTGCTGGACGGGGTGAGCTTCGACCTGCCTCAGAGCGGCGCGCTCGTCCTGTGGGGCGCCAACGGCGCGGGGAAGAGCACCTTCATCAAGTGCCTGCTCGGCCTGCTCCGCCACGAGGGGAGCCTCGCCGTGTTCGGCCTGGACGCGCGCGCGGACGGCGCCCGGGCGCGCGCGCGCATCGGCTACGTCCCTCAGCACGCCGCCGGCTACGACTGGACGGCGATCGAGTCGCTGGAGTTCGTCTGCCGCGTGCGCGGCGTGGACCCGGCGGCCGCCCCGGCGGCTCTGGCCCGGGTCGGGCTGGGAGGCGAGGCGGACAAGAGGCTCGCCGCGCTGTCGGGCGGCATGCGTCAGAAGCTGGCGCTCGCGCAGGCGCTCGTCGCCGAGCCGGACCTGCTCGTCCTCGACGAGCCGTGCGCGAACCTGGACCTGGCCAGCCGCCGCGATTTCCTGACCCTGCTGCGCGGGCTCAAGTCGTCGCGCTCTTTGCTGATGACGAGCCACCGCCTCGAGGAGGTCGAGATGATCGCCGACCGCGTGCTGTGGCTGGAGGAGGGCAAGCCCGCGCGCCTGCTCGACGCGTTCGACTTCCTGGCCGAGGCGGACGGCGGGCGCCCGCTGTGGCTCCAGCTGGAGGACGAGTCGCGCGGCGCCCGCGCGATCGAGCGCCTGCGCGCGGCGGGGTTCCCCGCGTCGCCGAACGGCCGCGGCCTGTGGGCCGAGGTCGCTCCGGGACGGACGATGGAGGCCGTGCGCGCCCTGGAAGGCGACGGCATCGCGGTGCGCGACCTGCGCCGCGGGGGGTGGTCTTGAGCGCGTTCGCGGCGTTGGTCGGCAAGGAGTTCCGCGAGACGGCGCGCAGCCGCTGGCTGGCGGGCTTCGTCGGCGCGTTCGCGGCGCTCGGCGGCGGCATCTCCCTGGTCGGAACGTGGGGCGCGGTGATCGGCGGCGCGGCCGGCTTCGGCCGCACGACGGCGGCCCTGGTCAACCTGATCCTCCTCGTCGTGCCGTTGATGAGCCTGACGGCGGGAGTCCTCGCGCTGGCCGGAGAGCGGGAGAGCGGCACGCTCGAGACGCTGCTGGCGCTCCCGCTGCGCCCCGCGCAGGTTTTCTGGGGCAAGTTCGTCGGCGTCGGCGCGGCGCTCGCCTCCGCTCTCGCGCTCGCGTTCGGCGCGCTGGCGCTGGTCCTCGCCTGGCGGGGAGGGCTGCGCGGCGCGGTCGTCTACGTGGAGGGCTTCGCGGCGACGGCGCTGCTCGCGCTGGCCTGCCTGGCCCTGGGCCTGTTCGTCGGCGTCCGCGCCCGCCGGGTGGCGCCGGCGGTCGGCGCGGCGCTGCTGCTGTGGCTGGGCCTGGTCTTCGCGGGGGACCTGGGGCTGCTCGGGACCGCGATGGCCGCGCGTCTGAGCCCGGCGGCGCTGCTCGGCGCGGCGTGGCTGAACCCGCTGAGCCTGTACCGCCTGCTCGCCGTCGACGCGACCGCGGCCGGCCTCGACGTGCTGGGTCCCGCCGGGCGCTGCGCGCAGGACGCGCTGGGGCCGTGGCTGCGGCCCGCGGCGTTCGCGGGGTTGTGCGGGTGGCTGGCCGCGGCCCTGGCCGCGGCGGCGCGCGCGTGGGGCGCGGACCCGCTGGGGACGGAGCGATGAGGGCGGCGCTGCTGGCGCTGGCGGCGGCGTCGGCCCTCGGCGCGTGCCGCCGCGACGCGCCGGGCGACCCGCCGCGCTACGCCGCCGGCCGCTCCTCCTGCGCGCGCTGCGGGATGGCCGTCAGCGAGGCGCGCTTCGCCGCCGGCTGGGTCGGCGCGGACGGCGAGAGCGTGCTGTTCGACGACGCCGGGGAGTTCCTCGCGTCCGCGGCCGCGGAGCCGGGACGCCTGGCCGTCTCCTGGGTCGGCGACTTCGAGACCGGGGAGTGGACGCGCGCCGGGGCCGCGTCCTTCGTCCGCGTCCCGGGGCTGGCCACGCCGATGGGGACGGGGGTGGTCGCGTTCGCGGCGCGCGACCGCGCCGCCGCTTTCGCGCGCGCGCGGCCGGGCGGCGAGGTCCTCGCGGTCCCGGTGGTCCGTTGAGCGGCCTCCCCGGGGAGGGCATCGCGGCGTACTTCGGCCGCGACCACGAGGAGATCGGCGCCCTGCTCACGTCCGTCGTCGAGGGCGATCCCGCCGGGGCGCCGGCGCGCCTCAAGGAGCTGCGCGCCCGGCTCGAGCGGCACATCGTCTGGGAGGAGGAGGTCCTGTTCCCGGCGGCGCTGCAGCAGATCTCCGTGCTGGACCGCGACCCGGTCGCGAGGATGCGTTCGGAGCACTCGCTCATCCGGACGGGGATCCGCGAGGCGCTGGAGCTCTTCGGACTGAAGGACGCCGCCGGGGCGTGCGCGCGGCTGTCCGCCGTCGCCGAGATCCTCGTCGGCCACAACGCCCGCGAGGAGGGCCTGCTCTACGAGGCGCTCGACCGGACCCTGTCGTCCGCGGAGCGGCGGCATATGATCGACCTCTTCGAGGCGTCCTCGAGATCGGGCCTGTAGCCGGGCGGTCCCGGCGGACGCGGGCCGGGCTTCCGCGAACATGACGCCGCGCAGGTTTCCCGGAGAGGGTCCCTGCTACTCTGTGAGCGGCGGCCCGAGGCCGCGGGGAGGTCCGATGGGACACGAAGTGCTGGTGGACGTGCGGGAGATGCCGCCGCGCGAGAGGCATCCGCGGATCTTCGCGGCGTGGGAAGCCTTGCCGGTCGGCGGCGCGATGCGCCTGGTCAACGACCACGACCCCAAGCCCTTGTTCTACGAGTTCAAGGCCGAGCGCGCCGGCGAGTTCGAGTGGCTCCCGGTCGAGCAGGGGCCCGAGCGCTGGAGCATCCTCATCACGCGCGTGAAGGCGGGGGTCTCCCACGTCCCGGACGCGGCGGCGCCGCGCCCCGCCTGGGCGTCCGCCGGGCCCGCGGAGCTCGACGTGCGCGAGGACCTGCGCGCCGGCAAGGAGCCGTTCGCGCGGATCAAGGCGGCGGCGTCCGCGGTCCCGCCCGGGGGCGTGTTCGCCCTGCGCGCGATCTTCGAGCCCAAGCCGCTGTACGCCCTGCTCGGAGGCCAGGGCTTCGAGGCGTGGACCGAGCGCTTGGCCGACGACGACTGGCGGGTCTTCTTCCGCCTGAAGCCCCGGAGCGGCGGGTGCGGCTGCGGCGGCCACGGCCACTGAGGAGGGGCATATGAGGATGCGCGCGACTCTCGTTCGGGCGGCGGCTCTGGCGGCCGCGGCGGCCGTCGGCGCGGCGGCGCCGGCCGCGGCGCACTGCGACGGCGTCGACGGTCCGGTGGTGGCCTCGGCGCGCGAGGCGCTGGCGACCGGGGACCGGTCGCTGGCGCTGATGTGGGTGCGGTCTCAGGACGAGGGCGAGGTGGAGCGCGCCTTCACCGAGGCCGTGGCCGTGCGCGCCCTCGGGCCCGCGGCGCGAGGCCTGGCCGACCGCTCCTTCTTCGAGACGGTGGTCCGTCTCCATCGCGCGGGCGAGGGCGCTCCTTACACGGGACTCAAGCCCGCGGGGCGGGACCTGGGCCCGGCGATCCCCGCGGCCGACGCCGCGCTGGCGTCGGGCTCGGTCGACGCGCTGTGGAAGCTCCTCGGGGCGGACGCGGAGCGCGGCCTGCGCGAGCGCTTCCGGACCGCCGTCGCGAAGCGGCGGCGGCCGGCGGGCGACGTCGCGGCCGGGCGGGAGTACGCGCGCGCGTACGTCGACTTCGTCCACTACGCGGAAGGGCTGCGCCGCGCGGCGGCCGGGGCGGGCGGCGGAGAAGGGGAGGGCGAG
This sequence comes from Elusimicrobiota bacterium, assembly GCA_016194625.1. Next base: position 4,963 of record JACQBB010000336.1, read on the forward strand.
GAGGACGCTCATGCGCAGCGCGGGCATCGCGAGCCTTGAGCCGGGCTCCGGCGGCGCCGAAGTGGTAACATCGCCGCGTATGGACGATTACCTGGCGGCCCTGCCGTTCCTCAAGAAGCTCCCGCGCGCGGACCTGGAGCGGGTCTCCCGCGCCTTCCTGCCGCGGAAGTACGCGCGGGGGCGGACGGTGTTCTCCGAGGGGGCCCCGGCCGACGCCGCGTACCTGCTGAAGTCGGGCCTGGTCAAGGCGATGAAGCTCTCGCCGAAGGACGACCCGGTCATCCTGGAGATCATCGTCCCCGGGCACCTGTTCGGGATGATGGCCGCGCTCGACAAGCGTCCGTATCCGGTGGACGCGGTCTGCCTCCAGGACTGCGAGATCTATCGCGTGCGCACCGCGGACTTCGCGGAGCTGATGCGCCGCCATCCGCCGTTCTCGGAGGCGGTCTTCGCGGAGGTCGGCGAGCACCTGCGCCACTCGCAGGCCCTGCGCGCGATGGCCAAGGAGCCCGCGGAGCGCCGCATCGGCTACATCCTGTGGATGCTGTCGCTGAGCCTGGGGCCGGACATGCGCCTGGGCCGCGACGACGTCGCGGAGATGGCCGGGACCACGGTCGAGACGGCCATCCGCGTGCTCGGGCGCTTGCGCGCCGCGGGACTGGTCGAGGCGCGCTGGAAGCGCGTGAAGGTCCTCAAGCCCGAGGTCCTGCGCGACGGCGCGTTCTGACTCCCATGGACCCGGCCCCCGAGGGACGGACCGTCCGTCTCGACGTGAACGGGATGGAGCCGCCGGAGCCGATGCTGCGGATCCTGGCCGCGGCGAACGCGCTGGAGGCCGGCGACACGCTCCTCGTCGAGCACTTCCGCGAACCGGTGCCGCTGTACGCGCACCTGGAGGCCGCGGGCTTCACCCACGCGATCGAGAAGCTGGGCGAGGCGCGCTTCCGGCTCACCATCCGGAGGTCCCCGTGAGCGTCGCGGCGCTCCCGCCCATCGACCCCGCCAAGGGGCCGCCGCTCGACCTGCCGATGCGGCACTTCGCGGCGGCGGCGGCCGCGCTGTGGGTCTTCGCGGCCGGCTTCGCGTGGGGGTCGGACCGCTTCCTCGGCTTCGATTTCCGCGCGCGGTGGGTCCTGGGCCTGGTCCATGTCCTCACCCTCGGCTGGGTCACGATGTCCGTCCTCGGCGCGGCGACCCAGTTGTCGGCCGTGCTCTGGGAGACGCCGCTCGCCTGGCCGGACGCGGCGCGCGCGGCGTGGTGGGCGCTGGTCGCCGGGCTCGCCGGGTTCGTCGGCGAGCTGTGGAGCGGGGGCGACCGCTAC
>JACQBB010000337.1 GCA_016194625.1 Elusimicrobiota bacterium
AGCACGTCGCCGGCGGGGTTCTGGCCGTCGTTGAGGTTCACGTACTTGGACATGTACCCCGACTGCTGCGTCGCGTAGTAGCCCGCGGCGCAGACCGTGACCGAGGCGCCGGCGGGATAGGTCCCGAAATAGCACGCCGTGTTCAACGCGGCGGCGGAGACGTAGGTCCCCGAGTTCGGCATGTCGGCCGCGTAGCCGTTGATCTTCAGGATGCCGTTGATGTTCAGCTGGTCCCACACCGACACCTGGCGCGAGCCGCCGGCGGAGTTGTTGCCGACGAGCATCAGCGTCTTGTACGAGCCGGCGTCGTTGTAGATCGCCGCGCCGCCGGAGCCGGTGCCGTAGGCGGCCCAGTTCTGGTAGCTGGGAGTCAGCGCGTAGTTGCCCCAGATGCCGCCGTTGTTGAACAGAGTGGAGCCGTTGAAATAGGCCGCGTAGCTGGCCGCGCCCTGGTTGGCGTAGATCCCCGACCAGAAGCCGCCGCGGTGGGCGAGGGCCGAGAACTCGGTGCCCGCCAGGCCGCCGCCGTTGGGGTAGGTCGCGCGGATGGCCGCGTTGTTGGCGGAGCCCATGTACGAGTACACGTCGAGCTGCTGGCCGGTGCCCGAGTTGCTGCTGCCGACGGTGACCTGCCCGCCGTTGGCGCTGGCGTCGCGCGCGAGGAAGGTGTTGTTCGTCGTGATCATCGTCGTGTACACGCCCGACGGGGCGGGGTAGTAGGTGGTGAGGGTGACGCTCTCGGACGCGAGCTCGGGGACCGCCGCGAACATCATGGCGCCCGCCAGCAGGAGACGGCCGCCGCGACGCACGTTCTCGCCCAGACGCAGATCGAAACGGATGACAAGCTCGGCCATGTCTCCCTCCTACCCCTTCTCGCGCAGTGTAACAGGGGAACCCCCCTCTGTCAAGACGGCCTTCACCTTATATGCCGAGGTCATTTCGATAGGCCCAGGGCGGGCAAGGTCTCGCGCAGGAGGGCCGCCCGGGAGCCCGGGGACAGCGCTCCCGGACGCAGGGCGTCCCACACGCAGTCGAGCGCGTCGGGAAGGTCCAGGTCGCGGCTCAAGGCCTCCCGGAAACGGTGCAGGTAGCCGGCCCGGCCGCGCGAGCTCGGCTCCAGCGAGACGCCGGCCAGGGCGCGGGCCGCCGCGGCCAGGTCGCCGCGCTCGCGGCGGGCGGCGGCCAGCGCGTCCCAAGAGACGGCGAGGGGCTTGCGGTAATGGGTCTTCAAGGCGAGATAGCGGAGGTCTTCGGGCGAAAAGCCGCGGGCGCGCAGGGCCGCGTCGTCGGGCCAGCCGGGCGCGTCGCCGACCTGCAGCCACGCGGCGCCGGGGCCGGGGTCGTCGCCGCCGACGCGGATCTCCGCGCCGGCCCGCGGCGCGAGGCCCAGGAACGAGAGCGCGTCCGCCAGCGCCGCGGCCACGACGGCCTCGCGGGGCGCGCGGCCCGCCGCGTCCAGGCCCACCGCGGGCGCGGCGGGCGGGCGGAACTCCGCTCGAGCGCCGGTCCGGGGGTCGAAAAAAGAAAGTCCCACGGCGTTATGATACTATACGGGCCGTGAGCACCGCGCGCCGCTATCCCGACACCGGCGTCTTCTACCGCGCGCTCGACCGCGAGTTCCCGCTCGCCGTCCGCGGCGAGGGGTGCTGGCTGATCGACGAGAAAGGCCGGCGCTACCTCGACGCCTGCGGCGGCGCCTACGTCGCCAACCTGGGGCACGGCGTCTCCGAGGTCGCCGACGCGGTCGCCGAGCAGATCCGCCGCGTCGCCTACGTCAACGGCACGGCTTTCACCAACGCGCCCGCCGAGGAGCTGGCGGCGGAGCTGCGCACGCTGAACCCGGAAGGCCTCGACTACGCGTACTTCCTGTCGTCGGGCTCCGAGGCCGTCGAGGCGGCGCTGAAGCTCGCGCGCCAGCACTGGGTCGAGTCGGGCAAGCCCGGCAAGCACAAGATCGTCGCCCGCACGCCCGGCTACCACGGCAACACCTTGCTCGCGCTGTCGGCGTCGGCGCGCGAGCACTACAAGAAGATGTACGGGCCGTGGCTGGTGCCGGTGACGATGATCCCGGCGCCCTATCCGTACCGCTGCGCGCCCGACTCGCCGGCGATGACGGCCCAGGCCCTCGAGGACGCCATCAAGAAGGAAGGCGCCGACACCGTGGCGGCGTTCATCGCCGAGCCCGTCGGCGGCTCCTCGACCGGCGGCTCCGTCCCGCCGAAGGACTACTACAAGGCGGTCCGCGCGATCTGCGATCGTCACGGCGTGCTGTTCATCGCCGACGAGGTGCTGTGCGGCTCCGGCCGCACCGGCAAGTGGTCGGCGCTGGAGCACTTCGGCGTCACGCCCGACATCATGACGCTCGGCAAGGGCCTGTCCGGCGGCTACGTCCCCCTCTCCGCCGTCGTCGCGACGCGCAAGGTCCTCGATCCCATCGCGAAGGGCTCCGGCGCCTTCAAGCACGCGCAGACCTTCTCCCATTCCCCCGCCATCTGCGCCGCCGGCCTGGCGGCCGTGCGTCACATCAAGAAGCACGGTCTGGTCGACCGCTGCGCTCAGATGGGCGCCGTCCTCCATCGGAAGTTGGAAGCGTTGCGCTCCCTGCCGACGGTCGGCGACGTCCGCGGCCTCGGCCTGCTGGCCGGCATCGAGTTCGTCCAAGACAAGTCCACCAAGGCGCCTTTCCCCCGCAAGACGAAGTTCGCCGAGAAGTTCACCGCCGCCGCCATGGACGCGGGCCTGGTCGTCTGGCCCAACGTCGGCCAGGCCGGCGGCGAGGACGGCGACCTCGTGATGGTCGCGCCCCCCTTCATCATCACCGAGGCGGAGATCGACGAGATCGTCTCCCGCTTCAAGACCGCACTCGACAAGACCTTGGAGGTCGCCCATGTCCACCGCTAGCGCGCCGCAGAAGATCACCTACACGTCGGCCAACGCCGACATGACGGCGTTCCACAAGTCGTACGACGAGGCGCTGAAGGCCGTCCGCGCGAAGGCGGGCGCCGAGCACCCGCTCTGGATCGACGGCAAGGCGGTGAAGTCCGACTCGGCGCCGATCGTGGACCTGTCGCCGATCGACACCTCGCTGGTGCTGGGCAAGTTCTCCGCGGCCACGCCCGAGCACGTGGACCTGGCGGTCAAGGCCGCGCGCGCGATGCAGAAGAAGTGGGGCGCCCTGCCGTGGCAGGAGCGCGTGCAGACGATGCGCAAGGCCGCGCACTTCATCCGGAGCCGCAAGTTCGAGATCGCCGCGGTCATGAGCCTGGAGGTCGGCAAGAGCCGCATGGAGGCGATGGGCGACGCCGAGGAGTCGGCCGACCTCATCGACTACTACGCGAAGATCGTCGAGGAGAACGACGGCTTCGTGAAGCCCCTGGGCAAGCTCCTCCCCAATGAGAATACCAGGTCCGTCCTTCGCCCGTTCGGCGTGTTCGTCTGCATCGCCCCGTTCAACTTCCCGATGGCGCTGTCCACCGGCATGTCGGCCGCGGCCCTGCTCGCGGGCAACGCCGTCGTGTACAAGCCCGCGCAGGACACGCCCTGGACCGGCCTGATGCTCTACGAGTGCTACAAGGCGGCGG
>JACQBB010000338.1 GCA_016194625.1 Elusimicrobiota bacterium
AAGAAGTACGGCGCCGACGCGTTCCGCCTCTACGAGATGTTCATGGGCCCGTTCGAGCAGGCCAAGCCCTGGGACATGCGCTCCATCGAGGGCGTCGCGCGCTTCCTGCGCCGCGTCTGGACGACGATCGTCGAGCTGGAGGGCGCCCCCGCCGCCGGCGAGGGCCGCGTCAACACGCGCCACCGCGCGATCAAGAAGGTCACCGAGGACCTGGAGGCGTTCGGCTTCAACACCTGCCTCTCGTCCCTGATGATCTACCTGAACGACATCCAGACCGACCCCGTCCCGGCCAAGGTCGACCTGGAGACGCTGCTCGTCCTGCTGAACCCGTTCGCGCCGCACCTGACCGAGGAATTGTGGGAGAAGCTCGGTCACAAGACTTTGCTGTGCCGAGAAGCTTGGCCGACCTGGGACGCCAAGTATTTGGTTGACTCCACGGTGGAGTACGCCGTGCAGGTCAACGGCAAGGTCCGCGCGACCTTCACGATCGCCGCGGACGCCGACGCGGAGGCCGTCAAGGCGACGGCGCTGGCCGACGCGAAGGTGAAAGCCGCCCTCGACGGCAAGCAGGTCGTGAAGTCCATCGTCGTGCCGAAGAAACTCGTCAATCTGGTGGTGAAATGACATGAGGAAGCTCGCGCTCGTTCTCGTCGCCGCCGCGCTGACCGCCTGCGGCGGGCCCGAGGTCGGCTACAAGCCCGCGCCGCAGCTGCTGCCCAGCCACATCCAGAAGCTGGCGCTCCGCCCCATCGTCAACAAGACCCAGCAGTTCGGCCTGGAGGACAAGCTGGCGCTGGCCGTGCGCGACGAGTTCCTGCGCGACGCGCGCTACCCGCTGACGCCCGAGAGCGAGGCCGACGGCATCGTCTGGATCACGATCTCCCGCTACATCCTGACGCCGATCCATTACGACGCGACGCTCGCCCCGACGAACTACAAGCTGCGCGTGCTCGTGGACGTGCAGATGATCGACCGCGCCTCCAACCAGACGATCTGGGAGGAGAAGAACCTGGAATCCTCCCTCGCCTACCCGGCCCCGACGCTGATCGGAGGCCTTACCGAGGAGCAGGCGCGCGAGCAGATCTGGTCCGTCCTGGCGCCGATGATCGTCAAGCGCGTGGTCAGCGGCTTCGGCGCGGTGACCGGCACCTCCGAGCGGCGCATCACCGGCGACGCGCCGTCCACGGCGCCCAACGCCGCCCCCGAGAAGCCGCTGACGCCCGTCGTCCCCGCGCCCTACTGAGCCGCCGATGGAGCTGAGGCCGGGCGACGCGCTGCGGGAGTGGCAGGCCGGGAAGTTCCGTCCGGTCTACTACCTGTTCGGCGAGGAGTCCGCCGCGAAGGCCGACGCGGTCCTGAAGCTCAAGGAGCTGTTCAAGGCCGACGACTTCAACCTGTTCGAGTTCTCCGGCGACCCCGCGTCCGAGCACGCGGCCGTCGTCGCCGAGGCGATGACTTTGCCCGTGTTCGCCGACAGGCGCCTGGTCATCGTACGCAGCCCGAAGATCCCCGCCGAGGCGCGCGCGGCCTTCGCCGAGTACCTGAAGTCCCCCTCGTCGACGACGACCTTGGTCCTGCTCAGCGAGGACCGCCGTCCGGACAAGAAGGACGCGCTGGCCGCCGCGGCCGCCGCCGCGGGCGCGGTCTGCGTGTTCTCCCCGCTCACCGAGGAGGAGGCCTGCGACCGCCTGCTCGCCGAGGCCAAGAAGGCGGGCAAGACGCTCTCCCCCGAGGCCGCCGAGGCGCTGGTCGGCGAGGCGGGCACCGACTGGGGCATCCTGTCCGGCGAGCTGGAGAAGCTGGTGCTGTTCGTCGGCGCCGAGAAGGACATCGCGCCGGCCGCCGCGCTGGCCTGCCTGGGCTACCGCAAGACCGCCGACCCGTGGGCGTTCGAGCGCCTGATCCAGGGCCGCGACCTGAAGGCCTGCCTCGGCCAGCTCGCCGAGCTGTTCGCCGACTCCAAGCCCGAGGAGGTCGTGTTCCGCGCGCTCGCGCAGGTCCGCGGCGCCTACCTCAAGCAGCTGAAGGCCAAGCGCATGCTGAAGGCCGGCCTGGCGCAGCGCGAGATCGAGACGCGCCTGCGCATATTCTACGACACGTCCTTCTTCGCGCGGGCCGAGCGGGTCACCGAAGCGCGCCTGCGCCGGGACCTGCGCCGCTGCCTGGAGGTCGAGACCGACCTCAAGTCGAAGGCCTGGCTGGACCCGAAGCTGGAGCTGGAGCGCCTGGTCGTCGAGCTGTGCACGCCGACGGCGCGGGCCGCCGCGGTCTAGGCCGCGCTCACCAGTAGGCGACGCAGTCGAGGTCGCCCTCGAAGTCGGTCTGGCCGCGCGTCTCGACCTTCACGCGGCCCTTGATGGCCCGGCTCGTCTCCGTGTTGGAGCCGCGGACCAAGTCGCTCATCCGGAACTCGAACCAGTAGTCGGTCGTGTCGCACGACCACGCGTCGTAGTGCCATTTGCCGTCGCGCACGCCCGCGCCGCGGTAATCGTTGAGGCGGGACGCGGTGTCGTCCACGGGGAGCTTGGTGACGGGCTTGCCGTCGAGATGGGTGTAGAACTTGAGGTCCTTCGGCAGATACGCCGCGGCCGGCGGGTCCGCGCACACGATGGACTTCGCGTAGGTCGTGGGCAGCCCCTGGATCCCGAGGCGGGCCTGGGACGAGGCGTCGGCGACGCGGGCTTCGAAGGTCTGGGCCGAAGCGGCGGCGGCGGCGAGGAGGACGGAGAGGGCGAGGAAGGTCTTGCTCATGCTCCGATGGTAGCAGGCCGCCGCGCGCGCCCGCCTGAGGCCAAGGTCCCGACGTCCGGGGCCGTTCGGCCCGGGCCCTCCGGGCGAAACGAAGCGCCCGCCCCGTGAGGGGCGGGCGCTCGCGTGCTGCGGCGCGGGCCTTACTTGGCGGCCGCGGCGACGGCGGAGCCGGCGACGAGCTTCTGGGCGGCGATCGCCAGGCGAGACTTCTTGCGCGCGGCGGCCTTCCAGTGGATGGTCCCGCGCTTGGCGGCCTTGTCCAGGACCTCGGACGCCTTCGCGGTCAGCTCGGCGACCTTCTTGACGTCCTTCGCCTTCGCGGCGTCCATGACGGCGCGGACGGCGACGCGGACGTCCTTCTTGATCGCGCGGTTGTGGAGAGTGTGCTTGACGGCCTGGCGGTGAGCCTTGAGGGCCGATTTGTGACGGGTCTGCTTCTTCTTGGCCATAGTGAGGAGATTATGGCTTTTCCGGGGTCCGCCCGTCAAATGCGCCCCGTCGGAGGCCGTCAGCGCCAGCGCGCGGCGACCGTGAAGCCCGGGACCCAGGAGCGGTGCGTGACCTTGTAGTCCGCGCCCGGGTTCTTGGAGCGGAACTCGCTCGAGGCGGACCAGACCTCGTCGCGCAGGGCGACCTGCGGGCCCAGCAGGAGCCACGGGCGGGCGTGCCAGAACGCGGCGGCGTACCACCAGCGCTCGTACACGGTCGTCTCGCCGAAGTTCATCGGCAGCCAGGTCTCGTAGCGCAGGAAGAAGGTCGCCCGCGCCGTGAGGCCGTCCATCCAGAAATACGCCAGCTCCGGGGCGACGAGCAGCGAGTTCTGCTCGTTGAAGAAGTCGTGCTCCCAGCGGACCTTCAAAGAACCGGTCCATTCCTTGCCGGGAAGGAACGGCAGCTCCAGCCGCGGCGTCGCGTCCAGCAGGAGCAGGTGCTCGGTGCGCCGCGTCGTGTCGCGCCACGACCAGCGGCCGGGGCCGTCGTTCTTCCAGTCGTCGTCGTGGCGCGCGCCGCGCTGGACGCGGTAGAACGCCCCGACCTTCAGGTGCCGCTCGACGCGCGCGTAGGAGCCCAGCGTCAGCGCTTGATAGGGATGCAGGCCGTCGTACTGCCAGCGCTGCGTCGTCTCGGCCACCGGCTGGAGCACTCTCCCCCGCCCGGTGAGCGCCTGCGTCGTCTCGTACTCGACGGCGCGCCCGCGCGGAGCCTGGGGGATCGGCGCCGCCGACGCGGACGCGGCGGCCGCCAGCAGCAGGGCGAGGCTAGCGGTAGTCCTGGTCAAGCAGGTCGGCGTACGCGGAATCCAGGTCCGTCTTGTCCTCGACCGCGCCGGCGCCGGGGTCCATGGTCCAGTTGAGCTTCTTCGTCCAATCGTAGGCCTGCGGCTTGGTCAGGTCGAGGCCCGCCTTGATCAGCACGCCCTTGCCCGCGGGCACGCCGAGCGGCCT
>JACQBB010000339.1 GCA_016194625.1 Elusimicrobiota bacterium
CCCGGGCGCAACATGGTCCTGCTCACCGAGGCCTGGCTGCACGCGGCGGGGCGCGGCGCGGGCGCGGTCGCGATCGGCACGCTCAAGCACAACCCGTTCCCCGACGCGACGCCGCGCTTCCGCGCGTCCGCGGAGAAGGCGCTGAACCTGGGGCTGGGGACGAGGATCCGCCTGCTGGCGCCCTACGCGCGCCTGACGAAGCTCGAGGTGCTCAAGCGCGCCGGCAAGTTCCGTCTCGACCTGGCGTTCTCCTGCCTCCAGCCGGCGCGCGGCGCGCCGTGCGGGCGCTGCAGCAAGTGCGCGGAGCTGTCCACCGCGCTGGGCGCGCTCAGAGCGGAAGCTGGTCGGTCGTCACGGCGAGCCCGCGGACGTCCTCGGCCTGGTCGCTGAGCCAGGTCACGGGCTGGGGCTTGAACGACACCTCCAGGAAGTCCCGGCAGCCGGAGGCGACGGCCGCGGTCACGGCCTCCAGATGGCGCTCGCAGGCGACGGTCTGCTCGACGAGCAGCTCGGCGATGCGCGCGGGGTCGGTCTCGGCCTTGCCGGAAGTGCCCATGAAGACCGGGACCTTGGGAGCCTTCAGCGCGATCTTCGCGAGCGCGGCGCGCAAAGGCGCCTTCGCGGGCTCGAACGCGGCGGTGTGGTACGGGCCTTCGACCTTCAGGACCTTCACCCGCACCGGCCAGTCCTCGTCGCGCGCCTTCGCCGCGTAGGCCTCGAGCGCGGCGGCGGTGCCGCCGAGCGTGCCCTTGGTCCGAGTGTTCCACAGCGCGACCGACACGCCGGGCACCTCGGAGACCGAGTCGGCGACGTCCTGGAAGTCGTCGGAGGAGGCGGCGGCCAGCCCCATCGGCTCGCCGAACGCCTTGCAGCAGTCGGAGAACGCCTTCGCGCGGGCGGCGATGAAGACGCCGGAGTCCTCGACGCTCAGCGCCTCGGCGGCGACGAGCGCGGCGACGACGCCCATCGAGTGGCCGATCGCGCCGGACAGCGCGACTTCGGGGTGCGCGGCCTTGTAGGCGAGCCAATGCGCGACGTGCGAGGCGTGGATCGCGCGCTGGGCGTTGAAGGTGAGGGCGAGGGGCTCGTCCGGGGTCGTCGTCAGCAGGGCCTCGAGGTCGGCCCCGAGGGACGGCTTCAGGCGCTCGATGACGGCGCGGGCGGCGGGGCGCTTCAGCAGCTCGACGCCCATGCCGGCCTCCTGCACGGACTGGCCGGCGAACATCACGCAGAAACGAGGGTTCATCCCTCAAGGATAGCGTTTTTTAAAAACGCAGGGAACCGCCGGCGAAGAACCCTCCGAACTCGGCCGTCGCGTTGTCGAGCTGCACGTCGGAGGCGCTCCCGTCGGGGTTGTAGTAGCGGCGCAGGCCGGTCCGCGAGAAGAAATAGAGCCGCTGATAGCCGGCCTCGAGGCGCAGCGGCCTCCACGGCGACCAGCCGGCGGCCACGAAGAAGTGGATCGCCGAGCCGTGCGCCCAGTCGGCGAAGTTCGGCGCGGCCTTCCGCAGCTGGCCGCCCGCCGCGGAGAGGTTGTCGAAGCCGCGGCCGGAGAACTCGATGACCGGCGAGTACAGCATCACGCCTTGGAGCGAGAAGCCGCCGCGCGTGGCGACCTCGTCGCGCAGGGCGAGGTGGGGGCCGCGCCAGTACGCCTCGTACGTGGAGTCGTATCCCGCGACCGGACCGGGGGCCAGGCCCGGCGCGTAGTACTTGTCGTTGTTCTGCGTCAGGGCGAGGTTCGTCACCCGGGCGTTCTGCCGGTAGCGCTCCGCGCCCAGGCCGACGTCGAACGCGTGCCGCTGGCCTTCTCCCGCGATGAAATCGCCCGCGGAGGAGAAGACGCGGAAATAGACGGTCGCGGCCGCCCAGTCGCGGTAGGACCGGGCGTCCGCCGCGTAGACGACGTCGTCCTCGTGGTCGGGCTTGTGCCAGGTGGCTCCGTTGGAGAAGTTGATGAGCGTGTCGGCGTCGGGGGCGTGGACCCAGTAATGGTCGGTGTAGCTGCCGGACTGGCGGGTGGTCCCGTACTCGCCTTGGAACGAGAGCCATGGGAAGGGCGCCACCTCGGCGCTCTCGACCAGCATCGTCCCGCTCCCGCCGTACTTCTGCGTCTCGCCGAGGAAGACCTCGAGGTCCGGGGGGGTGACTTGGTTCCGCGGGACCTTGACGTTGTAGCGCGTGTCCAGGGAGCCGGACGCCCGCCACACCCAGGTGCGCAGGACGACGTACGGCCGCCGCGCGGCGGTCCGGGCGTCCATCTCCGCGAGGCGCCGCGTCAAGCGCTCGCGGTCGCCCGTCGGCTCGGGGAGCGCGGCCTCGGCGGGCGGGGCGTCTGCGTCCTCGGCGGGAGGCGGCGGCTCCTGGCGGCGCGGCGCCGCCTTCGCGGGGCGGCGGTGCCGCTCGAACTCGGGCATCAACGACGGGTCGGCCGCGGCCGCGCGCGCGGCCCGGCCGCAAGCGAGCAACAGCGCCAGCGAGAGCAGTCGCGCTCCCATCCCGCGCAGGATTATGCCAAACCCGTGTTGCGGTTTCTTGTCCGCGTCAGGCCCGGC
>JACQBB010000340.1 GCA_016194625.1 Elusimicrobiota bacterium
CTTCGGCTGGCCGGTGGCCGCGTCGACCGGGACGTTGACGTTCGAAGGCGTGCTCTTCACGCAGACGACGATGTGCAGTCCCATGGTTGCTCCTCGAAACGACTTTGCATCGTTCCCCCGTCGGGGGATGCGCAGAATATACCAAAGAAAACGCCGGCCCTCGCGGCCCGCGGGTCAACCCTTGGAGCCGGACAGAGCCCGGCGCAGGAGCCCGTCGACGAGGGCGAGGTCCACGGGTTTCGGGACGCAGGCCGCGGCGCCGAGCAGGCGCGCGTCCTCGGCCATCTCCGCGCAATGGTCGCGGCTCATCACGAGGACGGGCGCGCCGTGGGAGGCCAGGCGGCGCAGCGCCTGCAGCGCCGTGATCCCGGGGAGCACGTTGTCGGTCAGGACCGCGTCGAACCCTCCTCCCGCGAGGACGCGGAGGGCCTCCTCCGCGCTCTCGGCCGCCGCCGTCTCGTAGCCGAGCGCCTCGAGGCGGCGCCGGAGGTCGACGAGCTGGCCGGGGTCGTCCTCGACGACGAGCAGCCGCCGGCGCCGTTCCCCGGCGCCCGACTCTCGCGCGAGCCGCTCGAGCCACGCGTACAGCTCGTCCGGGGCGAACGGCTTGCGCAGGGGGCCGTGCGCGCCGAGGGCGCGGATGAGCCCGGCCGACTCCGACTCGTGGCCGGCGGACATCAGGAGCACGGGCGCGCGCGGATTGGCGCGCGCGGCGCGCGCGAGCGCGTCGGCGACCTCCACGCCCGCGAGGTGCATGTCGAGCAGGAGCAGGTCGAAGCCGCCCTCGTCGATCGCGCGGAGGACCTCCTCGGCCGACCCCGGGGCGGCGGCCGGCCAGCCGCGCGCGGCGAGGAGGCGGCGGATCACGACGGCGACGGCGGCGTCGTCGGCGACGAGCAGGCGCGAGGGTCCGTCGGCGGGGCGTCCCATGGGAGGGTCCGTCCAGAGTCTAGCTCCGCCGCGCGCGGCGGGCCACAGACTGACGGACGCATCGCCCGGGCCGGGACATTGCGTCTTATTGTCTGTTCACGGGGCGCGCGCCGAAGGTTACAATCATTCCTATGAAGCGCCTGATCGACGCGGTGGGGCGCAGCGTGCGTCACCGCCGCTTGAAATCGCGCATGACGCAGGAAGAATTGAGCGACCGGGCCGGGATCCATTACACCTTCCTCGGCCACATCGAGCGCGGCACCCGGGTGCCGAGCCTCCACACCCTCCTGCGCATCGCCCAAGCCCTGTCCATCCCGCTGTCGGCCCTCCTCAAGGACGTCGACGGCTCCGGCGCCTGAGCGTCTCAGTGACCCATCGACCATGAGCCGCTGACCCAGCGCGCTCCCTGGGCCTCGGTGAAGCCGAACTGCATGTCGAACAGGAAGACCGGGTATCGGTTGCTCCCGCCGTACGGGTTCGTGATCCGCACGCTTCGGCCGATGACGCGGCCGAGCAGGCGCTGGTTGACGACGACCGCGTCGCCGGGGCAGTAGACGTCCAGGTACGTCGCGTTCTCGTTCTTGGCGACGCTCGAGTAGCCGGAGAGCGTGATCGTGCTGCCGCCATGGCCGTAGATGTGGACGTTCGTGGCGCGGCAGCCCCCGCCGTTGCGGCCGCAGCTGTTGACGGAGGTCCCGTCCTCGATGGCCCCTTGGGGGCTGACGTACAGCGGGCCGGCCAGGTAGATGTTCACCTCCTGATCCGGCCGGTCGAGGGAGATCTGGAGGGTCCGGGAACTGACGAACAGCCCCTTGAAATAGTAGGTGCCGGAGCTGAGCTGGACGTTCCCGGTCGCGGGATCGACGTTGAGGACCATCGTCGACGTGCTGTAGGCTGAGAACGGCCGTATGCGGGACGCGTTGTTGTCGTTGCTGGAGACGTAGACGGAGGCGTCCATCACGTCGACGGTCGCGCTGGAGACGAGCATGACCGGCCCGGCGACCGTGGCGGCGGCGGGGGCGGTGCTGGCGGCGTCGGCGTAGAACGCGGCGCCGTTGATGTAGCCGTTGGGGGCGGTGACGACGGAGTCGTTGCCGAGGACGTCTCCGCTCTGGTAGCAGCCGTTGCGGCCGCTGGTGAGGCCGCTGTAGTTCGTGGCGGAGAACGTGCAGCTCGGCCGGTTGCTCACCGCCGAGTCGTACGCCGTCATCGGCCAGTTGACCGTGAAGGTCGAGTCCGCGAAGTTGTAGAAGCCCGCGAACAGCGCTTGCGCGCGCACGACGCGGGACGCCCGGCCGAACGCCGGGATCGCGGCGGAGTAGCCGCGCGACTCGATCCACGGCGCGAGGTCGGTCGAGATGACGACCTCGAAATAGCCCCCGGCGAAGGCCTTCGTGTACGAGCGCTGCTTGACCGGAGGGAAGAGCACCTTGTTCAGCGCGTCCTCCAGGCCCGCCTCGGCGATCGACTGCGCCTGCAGCTCGCGCGCCTGGTAGACGGTCTGGCGCACCTGCGCGCGCAGGAGCGCGAAGATCCCGGCGAACAGCACGACCATGAACACGACCGCCGTCGTCGCGACCGGCAGGAAGCTCCCGCGCCGTCCCAGGCTCATCGGTTCCTCATCCACGCCGCCGAGCGGAACGCGTAGTCCTTGCCGCCCCTCTTGCGCACCGTGACCGTGAACGCCGCCAACCCGGCGCCCGCCGCGTCGGTGGACCGGACGATCAGCCCGTCGGGCCCGGCCCCGTAGTACTCGACCGCGAGCCCGACGACGCCGTCGGCCTGCGTCCGGACCGCGCCCGAGCGCGTCGCCTGCAGGCCCGCGGGGGCGAGCGCGAACGCCGTGGCCGCGTCGTCGATCAGCGCCAGGCCCGCCGGATCCAGCGCGGCCGCGCCGGAGGAGCGCTGGACGGCCCACAGCAGCCCGTCGTCGGCTCCTTTGTAGAGCAGAGCCTCGCGCGCGCTCGCCAGCGACGCGAGCAGGGCCTGCTCGTACTGCGCGGTCCGCACCAGCATCAGCAGCATCCGGGCCATCACCAGCGAGATGAGCCCGGCCATCGCGACGCCGATGACCAGTTCGAGGACGGTGAAGCCGTTCCTCAGCGGTTGGTGAAGATGGTGTCGAGGCATACGGGGGCCCGTCCTTGGCGGCGCGTGCACACGCTGACGCGCTTGAAATCGGAGCGCTGGCTGCCGCCGAGGGGAGCCAGCGTGGCCGGATCCACGTAGCGGACCGTCACGCTCGACGAATAGGCGGCGAACTCGGGCAGCGGGCGGCCCATCGGGTCCTGCGGCGGGGATTCGCGCCAGCCGTCGAAGGCGCCGACGTCGCCGAAGGTGGTCTTGTCCGCCGGGTCGGCTCCGCAGCAGACGCCGACCGGGCTGGTCCGCCGGGTGTAGGTCGGCGGCGTCAGCGGCGTGCGCCGGTCCCAGCGGCGCAGGCGGACCTCCTCGAGCAGGCGCTGGGACAGGTGCGCGGAGACGACGGCCGCCTCGCCGTCGACGCCCGCCTTCAGCTCGAGGCGGATCATCGCGATCAGCGCCGTCAGGCAGATCCCGACGACGAAGACGGTCAGCGCGGCGTCCAGGAGGAGGAAGCCGGCGTCCGGCGCGCCCGCCCGATCGGAGGACATAAGGGATGGATACCATGTCCGGCGGGAGGCCGCCATCGGACGGCGCGACGGGGCGTGTAGGAGGCGCGGGCGCCCTTGTCGGACTCCGCTGACACGCTTTCCTCGCGTCCTCTCATGGCGGTCCCGGCGGTCCCGCGGCATACTCGATGTCATGAAGACACGCGACGAGTCGGGCTTCACCCTGATCGAGATGCTGGTGGTGGTCCTGGGGATCACCATCATCGCGGCGATCGCGATCCCCCGCTACGGGGAGTCCCTGCGCGCCTCGACGGAGGGCTACACGCGCGGCAGCCTGGGCTCGATCCGCAAGGCGCTGAGCGTCTACTACAGCGACCTGGAGGGGCAGTATCCCGCGGACCTCGCCTCCTTGACGCAGAACAAGCGGTACCTGAGGTCCCTGCCGCCGGCCCGGCTCCCCGGGCTGCACGCGGATTCCGCGGCCGTCCACCCCGGCGCCGCGCCGGCCGACGCCGGGGGCTGGCTGTACGACGACTCGCCCGCGTCGCCGACGTTCGGGGCGTTCCGGGTGGACTGCACCCACACGGATTCCAAAGGCTCCGTCTGGTCGAGCTACTGATGAGCCCGCTGGCCCGCCCCGCCGGCATCCGCGCCGCCCTCTCGGTCTGGGCGAAGGCCGCGGGCGCCTTCTGCCTGCTCTGGGGGGCGGCGGGCTTCTTGAGCCGCTTCGGCTTCATCGGGTCCCATTTCGACGGCGCGGCGGTCGTCCCCGCGACGCTGGGCGGCCTGGCGCTGTGGCTGCGCCAGGCCGACGTCCCCGCCGCGCGCCGCTGGGGCGCGGGCGCCGTCTCCTTCGGCGCGGCCTGGTGCGGCGCCCAGTCCCTGACCGCGCTGCTGGCGGGGCGGGAGGTCTTCGGTCCCCTGCACTGGGCCGGCGTGCCGTCCGCGACGGAGATCGGCTTGAACGGGGCGCTGTCGGTCTTCCTCTTCGGCACCGCCCTCGTCCTGCTGCCGCTGCCCATGGGGAACCAGATCGCCCAGTTCCTCACGCTGTCGGGCATGGTCGTCACGGGGCTGGCCACCCTGCGCGGGATCCCGGGCCTCGACGCGATCCGCGCCCTCGGCTCGATGACCGCGCTGCCGCCGTCCTCCGGCCTGCCGCTGCTGGTCCTGGGCGCGGGCCTGTTCGGCGAGCACCAGCGGCGCGTCCTGGATTGGATCGACGAGGACCGGGAGCGCCTGCGGCGCGAGGTCGAGAAGGCCGCGGCCGAGGAGATGGTGCGCGTCTCGTCGCAGTTCAAGTCCGACTTCCTGGTCAACATGAGCCACGAGTTCCGCACGCCGCTGAACGGCGTCCTCGGCATGGCCGAGGCCCTCATGGACACCGACCTCGACGAGAAGCAGAAGGAGTTCGTCGAGACCTCGCGCCAGTCGGCGACCGCGCTGCTCGGGACCCTGCAGAACATCATGACCTTCTGGGAGGGGCAGTCGGGGACGCTCACCTTCGAGCCCGGCGAGCTGGACGTGCGCGAGGCCGTCGCCGCCGCCGCGCGCTCGACGGCGCCCGCGGCCCAGCGCAAGGGCCTGGAGATCGCCTACCTGGTCGGCGAGGACTGCCCTCCGATGGTCCGCGGCGACCGCCAGCTCGTCGTCGGCGTGCTCCTCCACCTCCTCTCGAACGCCGTGAAGTTCACGGAGAGCGGGACGATCACGGTCCACGCCGCGAAGACCGCCGAGAAGGGCGACGACGTCTCGATCGTCTTCTCGGTGTCGGACTCGGGGCCCGGCGTGTCCCCGGAGGCCGAGGCCCACCTGTTCCAGCCGTTCGCCCACGGCGCCGGCGTGACGACCCGCAGGCACGGAGGCACCGGCCTGGGGCTCTCGGTGGCCAAGCGCATGGTCGAGACGATGGGCGGGGCCATCGGCTACCGCAGCACTCCGGGCCAGGGCGCGACCTTCTGGTTCAGCGCGGTGTTCCCGCGCCTGACCTCGGCC
>JACQBB010000397.1 GCA_016194625.1 Elusimicrobiota bacterium
CGCGCCGCGGCGGCGGCCGGAGCGGCGGCGGGGGCGCCCAGCGCGGCGGCGGGAGCGGCCGCCAGGGCGGGAGCCGCGGACAGCGCCGACGGAGCGGCGGCCAGCGGCGAGAGCGCCGGGGCGGCGAGCGTCGCGGTCAGGCCGGGGGCGGCGCTCAGCGCGGAGGGCGCGAGCGTCGTCAGCGGGGCGACGGCCGAGACGGCGGAGACGGAGGCGGCGGCGGCGCCGACGGACGCGGCGGGGCCGACGACAGGGCGCGCGACGACCTGGGACAGCGCGGCCTGGGGGATCGCGCTCAGGACGACCGACAGCGCGAGGAAGGCGGAGAACGGCTTCGGCGAGTTCTTCATAGCCGAATCCTATGAAACACCCCGATTTCCCTCGCGGGCCGACGGTCCCGGGTCCACCGGGGCAGAGGGCCCGGCGTTTTGCGGGACTTTCGACCCACGGACCCTCCGGGCCCCGATTTGATACCATCGCTCCCCTAATGGAAATCGGAATCGTCGGCCTCCCCAACGTCGGAAAGTCCACCATCTTCAACGCGCTGACCTCCGGCAACGCCGCGGCGTCGAACTACCCCTTCACCACCATCGAGCCCAACGTGGGCGTCGTCGCCGTCCCCGACCCGCGCCTCCAACGCCTGACCGAGCTGGTCAAGCCCAAGAAGACGGTCCCCGCCTCCTGCCGCTTCGTGGACATCGCCGGCCTGGTCAAGGGCGCGGCGCAGGGCGAGGGCCTGGGCAACAAGTTCCTGGCCAACATCCGCGAGGTGGACGCGATCCTGCACATGGTCCGCCTGTTCAAGGACCCCGACGTGGTGCACACGCTGGGCGCGGTGGACCCCAAGCGCGACATCGAGGTCATCGAGACCGAGCTGATGCTGGCCGACCTGGACAGCCTGACCAAGTCCTTCGACAAGGTGTCGGGCAAGGCCAAGTCCGGCGACAAGGTCGCCCGCGAGCAGCTCGCCGTGCTCGAGACGCTCAAGAAGGGCCTGGAGGACGGAAAGCCCGCCCGCGCCCTCGGCCTGGACCCGAAGGCCCTCAAGGACTACCAGCTCCTGACCGCCAAGCCCGTCCTCTACGTCGGCAACACCGACGAGAGCCCGGACCCGAAGGTCGTCGCCGACTTCCAGGCGTACGCCAAGTCCCGCGGCTCCGAGTCCGTGGTCATCTGCGGCAAGCTGGAGGCCGAGATCGCCCAGCTGTCCGGCGACGACCGCGCGATGTTCATGAAGGACCTGGGCATGGAGACGAGCGGCCTGGAGAAGGTCATCGTCGCCGCCTACAAGACGCTCGGTCTGCAGTCCTACTTCACCGTCGGGGAGATCGAGGTCCGCGCCTGGACCGTCCCCGTCGGCGCGAAAGCCCCGCAGGCCGCCGGCGTCATCCACACCGACTTCGAGAAGGGCTTCATCAAGGCCGACGTCTACGGCTACGCCGACATCGACAAGCTCGGCACCGAGGCCGCCCTGCGCGAGAAGGGGATGATCCGTTCCGAGGGCAAAGAGTACGTGATGAAGGACGGCGATGTCTGCCACTTCAAGTTTTCGTCCTGACCTCTGCCGTCACTTCGGCGTCTGCGGCGGCTGCTCCCTCCAGGACCGTCCCTATCCGGACCAGCTGACCTATAAGAAGGACAAGGTCGCGGCCGCGCTGTCGAAGCTCTCCGGTCTTCCGCCCCTCTCCATCCTGGGCGCGCCCGCGCCGTTCCAGTACCGCAACAAGATGGAGTTCAGCTTCGGCGACGTGTACCCGCCGGCGCCCGGCCAGTGGCTGCACCTGGGCATGAAGCCGAAGGGGCGCTGGTACCACATCCTCGACCTGGAGGAGTGCCGCCTGCCCAGCCCCGAGGCCGCGCCCCTGCTGGCCGCCGTGCGCGAGTGGGCCGCGCGCGAGAAGGTGCCGCCGTACAACTCCCATAAGAAGGAAGGCCAGCTGCGCCACCTGGTCCTGCGCGAGGCCAAGAACAGGCCGGAGCGCATGGTCGTGCTGGTCACCACCACCGGCGACATCCCGAAGGATTCGTTCGTGGCCGCGGTGAAGTCAGTGTATCCCGCCACGACGATCCTGCTCGGCCGCAACGCCAAGGTCTCCGACACGGCGGTGTCGGACTCGATGGAGCCGTTGACGGGTCCCGGACACATCACCGAGACGCTGAGGTTCGACGACGGCTCGGTCGACTACCGCATCTCCCCGCTGTCTTTCTTCCAAACGAACACCCTCGGGACGCAGGTGCTGTACGGCCTCCTGCGCGAGTGGACGCGCGAGCTGAAGGCCGACCTGATGCTGGACCTGTACTGCGGCGGCGGCGGCATCGCGCTGTCGCTGGCCGGCGCGGCGCGCAAGGTCATCGGCGTCGAGTCCAACAAGGACGCCGTCGCCGACGCGAAGGCCAACGCCGAGCTCAACGGCTTCCGGAACTGCGACTTCTACGGCGCGACCGTCGAGTTCCTGCTCCCGTCCCTGCTCGACATGGGACCGCAGGCCGCCGTGGTGGACCCGCCCCGCGTCGGCCTGCACGCCGCCGCCGCGAAGGCGCTCGCGGACATGGCGCCGCCCGTCCTGTTCTACGTCTCCTGCAACCCCGACGCGCTCGCCCGCGACCTGGCCCTGCTCGCGCCGCGCTACTCGGTCGAGCGCCTGACCTGCGTCGACCTGTTCCCGCACACCGACCACGTCGAGACCGTCGCCTGGCTCACCCGCCGTTAGGGGTCAGGCTTTCGGTTCTTTCGAAAACCGGGTCGATTTTGGTATGATGTCGTCCTCCCCGGGCCTTCTTTTGCGCTCGTAACACAACGGATAGTGTGCTGCCCTGCGAAGGCAGATATCCAGGTTCGATTCCCGGCGAGCGCAATGGACGGCTCGGGTTTTTCTTTTTTAGGGACGATTTCTCAACGCGGAACGACAGCGTCTCTTCAATGGTCTCGCGGCGAGCATGTCCCGCGCGCCTCCGCCCCGGTGAAGGCCGATGCCTCGCAAAGACCTGCGTCGATGATGGCCGAGGGTCTTGACAACACCCATATACATGTATATGCTTATATTGTGAAGACCGAGAAGGTTGCCCAAAGCTGGACTCCGGATTGCGTATGCCTGCTCATGCGGATGAACGCGCGCGCGATCAGCCAGATCTATGACGACGCGATGCGTCCCGCGGGCGTCCGCATCACGCAGTTCTCGTTTTTGCGCGCGATCGCGAAGCTCGGCCCGGTGACCTTCCAGCGCCTCTCGGATGTCCTCGCGCTCGACCAGACCACCTTGCCTCGCAGCCTGCGTCTCCTTGAGAAAGACGGCTTCATCAAGATCGAGGAGGGGGAGGATCGGCGCGAGCGACTAGCGTCCCTGACTTCCAAGGGCCGATCCGCCCTTGAAGCCGCTATGCCCTTGTGGAGCAAGGCTCAAGGACGGATCCGTTCGAAGTTCGATCCTGAGCGTTTGAATCAGATGAGAACGGAGCTCATGGAAATGCGGCGGGCCGCGGCGCAATAATTTTTTGACATATATATGTATATACATATATTGTCCGGCCGGACATCAGGAGGATGACCATGCACGACAAAATCGACGACAAGATCGCATTCATCACCGGCGCCTCGTCCGGCATCGGACGGGAGATCGCGCGGCTGCTGGCGGAGCGCGGCGCCCGGGTGTTCGGCACGGCGCGCGACCCGCGGTCGGCCGACCCGATCCGAGGGGTCGAGTTCGTCCGCATGGACGTCACCGACGACTCGAGCGTGAGCGAAGCGGTCGCCCGCGTCGCCGAGGCGGCCGGGCCGATCCGATTCCTCGTGAACAACGCCGGTTACTCGCTCATGGGGGCGCTCGAGGAAACGAGCGTGTCGGAGGCGCGGGAGCAGTTCGAGACGAACCTCTTCGGAGTACTGCGCGTGACCAACGCCGTATTGCCGGACATGCGCCGAGAGGGCTTCGGACGGATCGTCAACATCAGCTCCGTGCTGGGTTTTCTGCCGGCGCCGTACATGGGGATGTACGCGGCGAGCAAGCACGCGGTCGAGGGGTACACGGAAACGCTCGACCACGAGGTCAGGCGCTTCGGCGTGCGCGCGCTGCTGGTGGAGCCGGCGTACACGAAGACGCGGTTCGGCGGGAAGGCGAGATTCGCGAAGCTCTCGCTCGATGCCTACACGGATGAGCGGCGGCGTCTGGCCGCCGCGGCCGTGCAGAACGTCGAACGGGGAGAGGATCCTCGGATCGTGGCGGAGGCGGTTTGGACCGCGATGACGGCGAAGTCGCCGCGACAGCGGTATCCGGTCGGCAAGGCCGTCGCTCTCGGCCGGATGCGCCGCTTCGTTCCCGCCGGCCTCTTCGATAAGAGCTTCCGCAAACAGTTCAAAATGGAGTGATCCGATGAGCCAAGACGACGAGCACCCGACGGTCAGGGCGCACCGGCAAAGGCAGGCGCTGTCCGAGGCCTCCGCGCCGTTGGACCCCGCGTGGCTGCGGCGATTGTGCCTGGACGCCGGGGCGGACGACGTCGGCTTTGTCGAACTCGGTCGCCCGGGGTTGGAGGGTGAGCGGCAGCACATCGAGCGCGCCTTTCCGCACGCCCGCAGCCTGATCAGCATCGTGATGAGGATGAACCGGGACAACGTGCGCAACCCGGCGCGCTCGGTCGCGAACCTGGAATTCCATCACACCTGCGACGACGTCAACGACGTGGCGCGGCACATCACCGCGGCGCTGGAGCGCGCGGGTATCCGCGCCGTGAATCCGTCCATGGGGTTCCCGATGGAAGCGGATCGTTGGGGCTCCGAGCGGCTATGGGTGGTCTCGCACAAGTCGATCGCGGTCGAGGCGGGCCTTGGGCACATGGGCATCCACCGCAACGTGATCCATCCCCGTTTCGGGAACTTCATCCTGCTGGGGACCGTTCTCGTCGGCGCCGAGATCGGCGAGTACGCGCAGAAGCTGGACTACAACCCGTGCCTCGAATGCAAGCTGTGCGTGGCCGCGTGTCCGGTCGGCGCGGTTGGGGCGGACGGCGCGTTCGACTTCTCGGCCTGCTATACGCACAATTACCGGGAGTTCATGGGGGGATTCCAGGATTGGGTCGAGACCGTCGCGGACAGCCGCGACGGGAAGGATTATCGGTCGCGGGTGAAGGAGTCGGAATCGGTCTCGATCTGGCAAAGCCTCGCGTTCGGCGCGAATTACAAGGCGGCGTATTGCATGGCCGTGTGTCCGGCGGGCGAAGAGGTGATCGGGCCTTACCTGGCGTCGAAGAAAGCCTTCGCCGACGACGTGTTGCGGCCCTTGCAGGCGAAGCGCGAGCCGATATACGTGGTGCCCGGTTCGGACGCCGAGACGCACGTGCAGAAGCGCTATCCGCACAAGACCGTGCGGCACGTACGGAATTCCTTGCGGCCGCGCAGCGTCGCGTACCTGCTCGCGGGAATGCGCTTATCCTTCCAACGCCATGCCGCGGGGGATCTGGATGCCGTGTACCACTTCATTTTCACCGGGCAGGAGCCGGCGGAGGCGACCGTGACCGTCCGTGAGGGACGGCTCGACGTCCGAAAGGGCCTGCGCGGCGAGCCGAACCTCAAGATGACGGCCGATTCCGAAACATGGCTGGGCGTCCTGGCGGGGGAGCGCAACCTCGTTTGGGCGCTCATCACCCGCCGCGTTCGGCTGTCGGGAAACCCGAAGTGGCTCTTGGCGTTCAAGCGCTGCTTCGCTTGACCGGACGACCGATCATTCGCGCCGCTAGTCGAGCAGGTGGGCTTCCTCGACGGACGACGCCCAGGCGCAGGCCAGCACGGCCGCGCCCAAGCCCGCGAAGGTCCAGGTCAGCGAGCGCTGGGCCGCCCAGCCGATCAGCGGGTAGATCGACGCCATCGTCAGCTGGCGCGCCATCCCGACCGCCGACATCACCGTCGCGCGCCGCGCGCTGTCCACGTGCTTGTGCATGTAGTTGTCCAGCACGGACATCCGCGACAGGCCCAGCCCCGACACCAGCATGAACAGCGGCGGCGCCAGCCAGCGCGTGGAGACGGCCGACAGCGCGAGGAAGGCCAGGCCCGGGACCGTCGCGCTGACGAACAGGAAGCGCCGCGGGCCGCCGCACAGGCGCTCCAGGCGCTCGACGCCGCCGAGCACCGCGGCCTGCGTCAGCGTCATCGCGGCGGCGACGAAGCCGAAGTAGAAGATCGGCACGCCCAGCTCCTTCATGCGCGGCTGGTACAGCCAGATGACCATGAAGCTCAGGCACCACACCGACACCGAGTCGAAGGCGAGCGCGCGCAGGACGGGGTGGCCGAGGAAGTAGCGGGCGCCGCCGGTGAGCGTCCTCCAGTAGCCCTGCCGCTCCTCGCGCTCGTGCGGCGGCTCGTTCAGCGACCAGGCCACCGGCAGGGCGAGCGTGAACGGCACCAGCCCCAGCGCCAGCGGCGCGGCCAGGCCCCAGCGCGCCGCGACCAGGCTGCCGATCGGCGCGGCGACGGCGATGGCCAGGATCTCGGCGGAACTGAGGCGCGTGAGCGCCGTCTTGGACTCGGTCGCGCGGCCGGCCGCCTTCAGGCTGTCGTACACCAGGGCCTGGTCGGCGCCCGAGGAGAACGCGGCGCCGCACGCCCACAGCGTCTCGGCGACCAGGAAATGGCCGAAGCCGTGGTGCGTGACGTAGTAGGAGACAGCGGCGATCACGAAGCCCGACGCGCAGAACAACGAGCGGCGGCGGCCGAAGCGGTCGGCGAAGGCGCCGGTGGGCACCTCCAGCGCGACGATGGTCAGCATGAACCAGGTCTGCAGCCACAGCACCTGCTGGAAGGAGATGCCGCCCCACTGGGTGAAGAACGGGATCAGCACGCCGGCGAAGAAGTGCATGCTCGCCAGCGACTTCCACAGGTAGACGCGCCGGACGTTGGCGCGCCAGTCCACGGCGGCGGTCACCGGGCCAGCGCGACGGATTTCGGAGGCTCGCGCCGCTCCTTCTTGTGCATCGTGGTCCCGGTGAGCAGGCGCACGACCCTCGCCGTGCCCTTGCGCACGACGAAGCGCGCCTCGAAGTCGTGCAAGAAGAAACCGAGCTCCAGCCCGTCGGCGCTCTGGGACCTGTCCCGCGGATTGCGGAGGTCTTGGCGCAAGATGTCGGCCAGGAGCTTCCTCAATCCGGTCGTCTTCAGCCGTTTCTCGGCCGCGGCGACGTCCTTCAGCGCCGCGGTCGAGAACGCGACCTTGAGCGTCGGGAAAGGGGCGTCCTTCGTCCAGCCCGGCGAGGCGTCGGGCACCGCGTCCCACTCCGGGATGTAGGGCTTGACGTCCAGGATCGGCGTGCCGTCCACCAGGTCGATGCCGGCCAGGTGCAGGGTCGCGCCGTCCACCTTCACCAGCCGCGCCAGCGACAGGCCGATCGGCGTGGGCCGGTGCGGCGAGCGCGAGGCGAACAGGCCGATGGTCTCGCCGCGCAGGCGCGGCGGATGCACCTTGGGCCGGAACTTCTTGTTGGTGTTCAGGTGGAAGTAGGAGATCAGCCAGACGTGGGTGAAGCGCGACAGCCCGACCAGCGAGTGCTCGGGCAGGAACTCCTTGGCCACGGTCAGCGCGGCCGTCGCTCCGGGCACCAGCAGGGGCTGGCGGGGCGTGCCGAACTTCTCGCGGAAGCACGAGCGCAGGACGCCGACGATCTTCAGGGGCTCGGCCGCGGAGGACATGCCGCTATTATCGGATATCCGCGCTCACTTCGTCGCGGCGGGCTTGAAGGAGCGCAGGAGCTCCTCGAACGCGGGGTCGGGCGCGCGGTCGGCGGGCCAGGTGTGCTCGAGCGTGTAGAAGCCTCCGGAGACCGGCACCGCCACGACGCGGGTGACGACGCTCGGACCGGGGCCCCCGTGGCCCGCCGGCGCCGCGCGCGTGAACGAGTCGTCGAGCCCCGCGGCGGGGGAGACGCCGAGCGGCGGCGTCAGCCCGGGTCCGTGGCCGGTCTGGGAGGCCACGTAGGCGCGCGCCGCCGTCCCCGGCTCGGCGGCGGCGTGGTAATAGACGCCCATCAGGTCGGAGAACGGCGCGGGCCCGGCCGGCGGTCCGAAGAAGGCGGCCTTGCGGGACTCGCCGGGCGCGTCCTCGACGCGCCAGTCTCCGGGCACGCGCGCGGAGAAGCTGCCGTCGGCGGGGCGGTAGTCCACGGGAGCGGACGGCGCCGGGGCGGGCGCCTTGCGGCAGGCCGCCGGCAGCAGGAGGAGCAGCGCCACGAGGAGCCTCATCTCTTCGCCTCCGCGTCGATCTCGGCGACGAGCCCGGCGCCGCCGGCGGACGACGACGCCCAGGAGCGGGCGTTCCGCAGGAGTCCGCGCCGCTTGTCCCGGTCGGAGGCGTGGCGGGCCTGGCCGAGCAGCTGACGCGCGTACATGACGCCGTCGCGGTCGCGCGCGGGCTTCAGGTCGGCCGGGACGGCGCCCAGGGCGCTCCAGGCCACGACCCGCCATTCGACCGGGAAATCGTCCGTGGGCGAGCGCAGGGCGGGCTTGACCGCCTCCGCCCAAGCGCGCGCGGCCGCCTCGCGTCCGGGCTGTCCCTCGGGGACGTAGGCGAGCACCTGCGCTCCGACCGTGGGCGTCTTCGCCGACCGGACCAGGTCCCGGCGGAGGGCGGCCATCAGCGGCGCGGGCCACGGCCGGCGGCTCGCCGCGAGGGACTGCGCGACGACCTGGTACGAGCCCAGGCGCGCGTCCAGCTTGAAGTCGGCGCCCGGGCGCTCCAGCGCGGGGATGGCCCCGTCGGCCCACGCCGCGCGGACCTTCTCGATCCCCGGCTGGTCCGGCTCCATCGCGCCCAGTCCGCCCCAGCCGACGTTGGGGTTGCCGGTGAACCGGCGCAGGTCGCGCGCGTAAGCGTCGACGTAGCCGGAGGGCCAGTGGCGCTTCTGCGTCCGGAAGGCGTGGGCGACGTACTGGTAGGCGCCCATCCGGAAGTCGAGGGGGAAATGCTCGCCGGGCGAGCGGAAGGCGGGCTCCGCGGCCGCGACCCAGTTCCGCACCGCGTCCTCCGCGCCCGGGGCCGTGATCGGGAACGCGTAGAGCAGGGCCAGGGAGACGTCCGGCCGTCCCGCCTCCAAAGCGCGCGGCACGACCTTCTGCAGGACCATCGTCCGGACCTCGGGCAGCTTCTTGGTCTTGAACGCGGCGGTGCGCTGGCCGACGGTCAGCTCGAGCTGGTGCAGGGCGTCGTCGCCGCGCAGCAGGCCGCTCAGGCGCAGGCGCTCGACGGTCTCGTCGGCGGGGAGCAGCTTCTCCGCGGTGCGGCGGCGCAGCTCCTGCATGAAGCGGATGTCGCGCAGGGTGGTCGCGCCGTAGCCTTGCGCGTAGGACCGGGTCACGCCGTCGGCGAAGCGCTCGTAATCCCCCAGCAAGAGGCGGCAGCGCTCGTTGTAGACCTCCGACCACTCCGCCTCGCCGAACGGATGGTCGAGGGAGCGCTGGTCCATGAACGCGCACGTCTCGCGATAGGCCTCGTGCTCGTACTCGATGGGATAGGCGCCGGGGGTGTTGCCCCGGACCGCCTCCTCGTCGAAGTGCGTGGTCAGGGACTGGAAGTAGTGGACCAGCTCGTGGAAGGAGATGCCCAAGACGGCGGCGGCGAACTTCCTCTGCTCGGCGGGGTTCTCGGTCAGGCGGCGGCGCAGGTCCTCGGGGGTCTTCAGGCCCTCGGCCACGCGGCGCTGCTCCTCGGGCGGCAGGCCCGCCATCAGGTAGCGCACCACCGCGTTGTGGTCGATGACCATCTTGTGGCCCTGCATGTCGTAGAACGCCCCGAGGAAGCCCTCGGTCTGCGCCAGGCGCTGGACGCGCATGAACGGCATCGGCGCGCCGTGGGAGCGGAAGGCCTCGAGCAGGTCGCGGCCGTACGCGGTCTCGCCGATGAGCTCGCGGAAGCTCGTCCCCAGCCCGGAGCTGAGCTTGGTCTCGGTCGGGTCCTTGGTGGGCGGCGTAGGGACGCTCGCGGCGGGCGCGGGGGCGGCCGCCTTCTCCAGCGCGGCGCGGTCGGCCGACGCGTCGAACATGCGGGTCTGCGCCTCGTAGGAGGACATCAGGTCGCCGCCGGTGGCCTTCCCGGCGCGGATCTTCTCGGCCAGGTCCGCGGGCAGCCCCGCGCGGATGCCCTCGAAGCGCTTCAACTCGGCCTTGGCCGCCTTGGGCAGGCGTCCCTTCACCGCGCCGAAGCGCGCGCTCATCTGCTCCAGCGCCGAGAACTCGCGTCCTTGGGACAGCTCCTTGAGCAGGGAGAGATAGTCCACGCGCCTCAGGTCCCCGGTGTCGTCGCGCTTCATCGCGCAGCGCGTCTCGTCCAGGTCGTAGCCCGCGGAGACCAGCGCGCTCCAGTCCAGGTAATGGACCTTGACCTTGGAGAAGTCCTGCGGCGCGGACAGCCAGTCCGCCAGCTCCTTGCTCAGGGGCTTGCCGTCGCCGTCGACCAGGAACCGGCCGGTCGGGTCGGGCTTGTACCCCAGCGAGGCGTACTCCGACTTGAACCCGTCGTTCCACGGCTGCGGCAGCGCGTCGGACGGGGCGCTGCCCGAGGGCGCGGATTCGGCCTCGGCGGTCCCCACGCAGCGCCCGACCAAGGGCGCCGGGGCGGCGGGCGGGGTCCCGGCGCGGGACGGAAGCGCCGAGACGGCCAGGAGGGCCGTCCAGAGCGGGAAGAGGGGCACGACCCCAGTGTAGACCCGGTCCCGCCGGTATTCAAGGGGTATCCGCCGGGGGCGGGCGCTCTTGATGATCGGCGTCACCGGTGATGGTCGGTCAGGTCATACTTGGTATCATCCCGTCGATGACCGAGCCCGACTGGACCAAATGGACGCCGACGGAGCGCGCGGCGCTGTGCTTCGTCATCCGCGACGGGCGCATCCTGCTCATCCACA
>JACQBB010000398.1 GCA_016194625.1 Elusimicrobiota bacterium
GCAGGGCACGAATAACCAGGCCCTCTCCTTCGGGAAGTCCCGCGCGCGTATGTTCATGGGGAACAAGCCGAGCGTCACCTTCGACGATGTCGCGGGCGTCGACGAGGCGAAGCAGGAGCTCGCCGAGGTCGTCGAGTTCCTGAAGAATCCGGGGCGGTTCACCAAGCTCGGCGGCAAGATGCCGCGCGGCGTGCTGCTCTTCGGGCAGCCCGGCACGGGCAAGACGCTGCTGGCGCGGGCAGTCGCCGGCGAGGCGGGCGTGCCGTTCTTCTCGGCCTCGGCCTCCGAGTTCGTCGAGATGTTCGTCGGCGTCGGCGCCAGCCGCGTGCGCGACCTGTTCGAGCAGGCCAAGAAGGCCGCCCCGGCCGTCATCTTCATCGACGAGCTGGACGCCGTCGGACGGCACCGCTTCGCGGGCATCGGCGGCGGCCACGACGAGCGCGAGCAGACGCTGAACCAGCTCCTCATCGAGCTGGACGGCTTCGAGCAGAACCAGGGCATCATCCTGATCGCCGCGACGAACCGCCCCGACGTGATCGACCCGGCGCTGCTGCGCCCGGGCCGCTTCGACCGCCAGGTGATGATCCCGGTCCCCGACCTGAAGGGCCGCGAGGCGATCCTGAAGGTCCACGCGAAGGTCGTGAAGATGGCGGTGGACGCCGACCTCTCGATCGTCGCGCGCCGCACGCCCGGCTTCGCCGGAGCGGACCTCGCCAACGTGATCAACGAGGCGGCCCTGCTGGCCGCGCGCAAGGGAAAGGAGGGCGTCGAGCTCGTGGACATGGAGGAGGCGATCGAGCGCGTGATGGCCGGGCCCCAGAAGCGCTCCAGCCTGATGTCCGACAAGGAGAAGAAGATCGTCGCCTACCACGAGTCCGGGCACACTCTGGTGGCCAAGATGCTCCCCGGCACCGACCCGGTGCACAAGGTCTCGATCATCTCGCGCGGCATGGCGCTGGGCTACACGCTCCAGCTGCCGACCGACGACAAGTACCTGACCTCGCGCCAGGACATCCTCAACCGCCTGGCGATCCTGCTCGGCGGGCGCGCGGCCGAGGAGATCAACTTCGCGGAGATCACCACCGGCGCGGCCGACGACCTCTCGAAGGCGACGGCGTACGCGACGCGCATGGTCACCGAGTTCGGC
Source organism: Elusimicrobiota bacterium (assembly GCA_016194625.1). The sequence continues at coordinate 1,148 of JACQBB010000398.1, forward strand.
ATGAGCGAGAAGGTCGGACCTCTCTCGCTGAAGAAGCCCGACCAGGAGGTCTTCCTGGGCCGGGACATGAACAAGGGCGCCGGCTACTCCGAGCGCACGGCCCAGCTCATCGACGAGGAGGTCAAGCGCCTCGTCCTCGACGCGCAGGCCAAGGCGGTCGACATCCTGACGTCCAACAAGCAGGTCCTCGACGACCTCGCGCAGAAGCTGGTCGACCGCGAGGTCCTCAACGGGGAAGACATCGATGCGATCCTCGCCGCCGCCGGCGCCTGAGACGGCGGCGCCCGCGGCGCCGCCGCGCTTCCGGGCGCCGCTGATCATGGGCGTGGTCAACGCGACGCCCGACTCGTTCTACGCCGGCAGCCGCGCGTCGTCGGCGGAGGCGGCCGTCGAGCGCGCCCTGCGGATGATCGAGGAGGGCGCGGACATCCTCGACATCGGCGGCCAGTCCACGCGGCCCGGCTCCGACCCCGTCGGCCTGGACGCCGAGCGGGCGCGCGTGATCCCGATCGTCCGCGCGCTCGCCAAGGCCGTGAAGGTCCCGGTCTCGGTGGACACCGACAAGGCCGCGCTCGCCGCCGAGGCCCTGGACGCCGGCGCGCGGATCGTCAACGACGTGACCGCGCTGCGCGGCGACCCGGACATGGCGCGCGTGGCGGCGCGCGCCGAGCGCGTCGTGCTGATGCACATGCTCGGGACCAGCCCGAAGACCATGCAGGACGCCCCGAGCTACGTCGACGTGGTCGCCGAGGTGAAGGACTTCCTCGCCGCGCGCCTGGAGGCCTTCGCCTCGGCCGGCGGCGACCCCGCGCGCGTCTGGGTCGACCCGGGCATCGGCTTCGGCAAGGCGCTCGAGCACAACCTCGCGCTGATCCGCCGCGTCGGCGAGATCGCGGAGGTCGCGCCCGTCCTGCTCGGCGTCTCGCGCAAATCCTTCCTCGGCAAGGTGGCGCCCGACGAGGGGCCCGAGGACCGCCTGCCCGGCTCGCTGGCGCTGGCCGCGTGGGCCGGCTTCGCGGGCGTGGCCGTCATGCGCGTCCACGACGTCGCCGAGACCAAGCGCGCGTTCGCGGCGCTGACCGCCGTCTCGGAGGCCGCGTGAGCGAGAGGCTGTTCGGCACCGACGGCGTGCGCGGCATCCCGGGGCGCGGGCCCCTGACCCCGCGCGCGGTCGAGGCGATCGCCTTCCTCGCGGCGAAGGCGCTGCTGCGCCGCTCCGGCGTCCGCGCCAACGGCGTCCGCCCGCGCATCGCGCTGGGGCGCGACACCCGCGGCTCCGGCCCGGCGCTGGCGAGGTCCCTCGCCCGCGGCTTCGCGGCGGCCGGAGTCGAGACGCTGGACCTCGGCGTGATCCCGACGCCCGGCGTGTCGTACTTGGTCCCGCGCGTCGGCGCGTTCGCGGGCGTGGTCGTCTCCGCGAGCCACAACCCGGCCGAGTACAACGGCATCAAGTTCTTCGACGCGCTCGGCTTCAAGATGGGTCCGGAGCTGGAGGCGGAGGTCGAGCGCGGGTTCCGCGCCGGCGCCGCTCTCCCGAAGGCCCGCGGCTCGGCGGCGCTCGCCGACGGCCGCGCCCACCTCGCGGTGTACCTGGACTTCCTGCGCTCGGCGTTCCCCGCGACGCTCGAC
>JACQBB010000078.1 GCA_016194625.1 Elusimicrobiota bacterium
CGCGCTGCGCAAGAAGAAGCTCAAGGTGATGCTGTGCGTGCTCGACACCGCGCAGTGGCCGAAGACGATGAAGCCCGAGCACTACGCGGAGCGCGTCAAGAACGTGGTCCTCCACTACAAAGGGAAGGTCTCCGCGTGGGAGGTCGGCAGCGAGCTCAACGGCGACTGGCTCGGCGGCGCGAACGACCCGCTGACGCCGGACCAGGTCTATAAGATCTACGCCGCGGGCGCCGACAAGGCCAAGGAGCTCGACCCCGAGACCGAGCGCGTCGCGACGCTGTACTGGTGGGAGCAGACCGCGCCCGACCGCGCGCACGCGCTCTCGGGCTGGCTGAAGCGCTTCGCGCCGCAGGGCTTCGCGAAGACCGCGGAGGTCGTCGGCCTGGAGCTGTACCCCGAGGACAACCCGGTCGGCCTGTCGCTCGAGCGCGCGTTCGAGGAGACCGCCGACGCGCTGCCCGGCACGACGCTGCTGCTCTCCAGCTTCGGCTACGTGGAAAAGGACGCTCTCAAGGGCTACTGGTGGCTGGCGCCCGACGACGTGGACGGAGCGCGCAAGGACCTGCTGATCCTGTACACCGTCGCGTCGTGCGCGATGCGCGCGTCCGCGTGCGGCGGCTTCTGGTGGCAGACGCTCGACCAGATGCTGCCGCCCGGCCACCACAAGGCGACCGACCTGTTCAAGGTCCACGTGCGCACGATGACCCAGTTGGGCCGCAAGCCGTAGGCCGCAAGGCCCAGCGGGACCTATTGAGCGGGCGCAACCGCGGTCGTTACCGGCGGTCATCTTCCGCGCCCGCTCATTGCGCTAATCTATAGGCGTATGACCACGACCCTGGAGACCCCTTTCATGACCCTCAGCCCCATGCGCCGCAAGGCGTTGGCGTCCGCGCTGTCCCGCGTCCTGCACCCCGCCCAGCTCACCGCCGCGCGCGAGATGATCCTGGCCGAGCGCCCCGGCCGCGCGCAGCCCCAGCCGGAGGAGATCCTGTTCTGGATGCGGCTGAACATGCCGGAAGCGACGGCCCGCGTCGAGGAGCTCCTGGCCTCCGAGGCCTAAGGGACGACGCCCAGAAGCTCGACCTCGAAGACGAGCGTCGCCTTGCCCGGGATGGACGGAGGCGACCCCGCGTCGCCGTACGCGGACGCGGACGGGCACAGCAGCCTCGCCTTCCCGCCGGGCCTCATCATCAGCATGCCGTTGGTCCAGCACGGGATGACGCCCGTCAGGCGGAACACCGCCGGCTGGCCGCGCTTGTAGGAGCTGTCGAACTCGGTCCCATCGGTCAGCGTGCCGCGATAGTGCACGCGCACCTTGTCGTCGGGCGACGGCGCGCCGCCCGAGCCCTCGACGAGCGTCTCGATCCAGCCGCCCCAGCGGATCGGCTTCACGCCGGGGCGCGCGGCGAACTCGGCCTCGAAGGCGTTGGCGGGCGCGGGATGGTACTCGGCGGGCTCGGGCGCGGGGCCCGTCGCGCACGCGGCCAGCGCCGCCGCCGCGAGGACGGCGGTCCATCGGATCGGTCGTTCCATGCGGGCCAGGTTATCAAATATGCGCCGCCGTCTTTATGTTGTAAAATCAGCGGAGCCGAGCTCGTAGCTCAGGGGTAGAGCATTCGCCTTTTAAGCGAGGGGTCGTGGGTTCGAATCCCACCGGGCTCACGGTTTTTTGATTTTCGGCTCCATCGTCTATCGGCTAGGACGCGGCCCTTTCAAGGCTGAAAGACGGGTTCGATTCCCGTTGGAGCCAGGTTCTCCCGCATGAGCGGACCCCTGAAGATCGCCGTCCTCGGCGCCACCGGGCGCACGGGCTCGCGCGTCGCCGCGCTCGCGGCGACGGACGCGCGTTTCCAGCTGGTGACCCGCGTGGACCGCGCGCGCGCCGCCGAGTTCGAGGACGAGTCCGGCTCCGTGCGCGCCGCGATCGACTTCACGACGCCCGAGTCCTGCGTGCGCTTCGCCGCCGCGTGCGCGCGCACGAAGACCGCGTTCGTCACCGGCACCACCGGCCTCTCCGTCGTCCAGCGCGCCCAGCTCGCCGCCGCCGCCAAGAAGGTCCCCGTGTTCGCCGCGCCGAACTTCAGCCGCGGCGTGACGCTGCTGCTCCACCTCGCGGCCGAGGCCGCGCGGCGCCTGCCCGGCTACGACGCGGCGATCGTCGAGACGCATCACAAGGGCAAGAAGGACGCCCCGTCGGGCACCGCGTTGCGCCTGGCGCAGGCGGTGCGCGAGGGGCGCGGCGACGAGGCCGAGGTCCCGACCTCCTCCCTGCGCCTGGCCGACGTGGTCGGCGAGCACGCGCTCCTGTTCGCGGGCGGCGACGAGCGCCTGACGCTCGCGCACCGCGCCGAGTCGCGCGACGTGTTCGCGCGCGGCGCGCTCGACGCGGCGCTGTGGGTCGCGGGCAAGAAGCCCGGCCTGTACGACATGCTCGACATGCTGGGGCTGCGTTGAAGGCCAAGGCCGCCGCGGCCTGGAAGCGCTGGAACGCGCTCTTCGACGAGACCGAAGACCCCGCCGCCCCGCGCTACGACCCGGTCCACCTCGCGACCGTGCTGGTCGCCTGCCAGGTCGTCGCCGGAGCCCTGTTCTGGCTGCTGTGGACCCTGCTCGTGTACGAAGGCGGCCTGCCGCGCAAGGTCGTCGCCGTGCTGACGCGCTGGTCGGACCCCGCCGCCGACACGCGCATGCTGCGCTACGCGGGCCCGTTCGGCGGCCCCGGCCACGCGACGGTGTTCGAGGGCTGGGCCGCGAACCTGACGGCGCTCGTCCTCGCCGTCGCGCTGGTCGCCGCGCTCCAGCGCCTCGACCGCCGCCACGGCAAGCGCCCCCGGTGAGCGCCGACGCCCTGCTCCTGCTCGGCGGCAACCTGGGCGACCGCGCCGCGACCCTGCGCCGCGCCGTCGCCGCGATCCGCCGCTGGGACGGCGTGCGCGTGACGCGCGTCTCGCGCGTGTTCGAGACCGCCCCCGTCGGCCCCAGCGACCGCCCCTACCTCAACCAGGCCGTCCGCGTCCGCGCGACGCGCACGCCGATGGGCCTGCTGCTCGAGGCGAAGACGCTCGAGGCCGCGTGCGGCCGCCGCGTCGCCGCGCGCTGGACCTCGCGCCCGCTCGACGTGGACCTGGTCGCCCATGGCCGGACGCGGCTGCGCACGCCGTGGCTGACCGTCCCGCACCCGGGCATGCCGTCGCGCGCGTTCGCGCTCGCCCCGCTGGCCGACGTCGCCCCGGACCGGCGGCTCGACGGCCGGAGGACGGTCCGGGCCGCGCTCTCCGCCCTCGCCCCCGACGCCGCGACGGCGCGCCCCTGGCGCGGGCGTTCCGCCGCAAAATGATATAAACGAGCGATGTTCGGATTCGGGAAAGAGCGCAAGAAACCCCTCGTCCTGCACGTCGACGACGACCGGGAGATCCGGGAGATCGTCGCCGTCACGCTGATCCGCCTCGACCTGGACGTGATGCTGGCGCACGACGGCCCCGCCGGTCTCGAGATGGCCCGCCGCGAGCGCCCCGACCTGATCCTGCTCGACATCCGCATGCCCGGGATGGACGGCTTCGAGGTCTGCCACCTCCTGAAGTCGGACGCCAAGACCAGGGGCATCCCCGTCGTGATGCTCACCGCGATGGACCAAGGCA
>JACQBB010000372.1 GCA_016194625.1 Elusimicrobiota bacterium
GCCCGCGCCTACGCCGGCCCCCGCGCCGGTCGCCCCCGCTCCGGCTCCCGTCGCCGCGCCGGTCCCCGCCGGCCCGACCCTCGGCCAACGGCTCCTGGAGCTCGACGCCAAGATCCTCGCCGCGCAGGCGGACGTGTCGCGCCTGGAAGGCGAGCTGACCCGCGAGCACGACGAGGCCGACCGCGGCCTGCTCGACGTGGAGAGCCGCAAGACCGACCAGGTCCTCGCGCGCCTGTACCGCGCGATCACCGAGGTCGCCCGCCGCGAGGGCGTCAGCGTCGTGGTGGACAAGACGACCATCCTGTACGGGCACCCCGCCGTGGACATCACGGACAAGGTGCTCAAGCACCTGAAGGAGGCCCCGCAGCCATGAGGACTTTGCCCAAGCCGCACACCGTCGCCCAGATCGCCGCGCTCGTCGGCGGCCAGGTCGTCGGCGACGCGGACCACGTCGTCGAGGCCGTCTCGGAGGTCGCCAACGCCGGCCCCAAGGACGTCGCCTCCTTCCACAACATGAAGTACGCCGCCGCCGCCGCCGCGTCCCCCGCGGGGTGCCTGCTGGTGCCCCCGCCGGCCAAGGACGCGCCCTGCGCCGCGAAGGCGAAGGTCGTCGTCGAGGACCCGCAGGCCGCCTTCGCCGTCCTTCTCGGCGTCGTCGACTCCGGGCGCCGCGGCAAGACCGCGCACACCGTGAGCCAGAAGGCCTCCGTCCACGCGCTGGCCAAGCTCGGCGCCAACGTGCACATCGGCGACTTCGTCGTGGTCGAGAAGGGCGCCGTCATCGGCGACGGGACCGTGATCATGCCGCAGGTCTACATCGGAGCGGACGCGAAGATCGGCAAGGGCTGCCTCCTGTACCCGCAGGTCGTCGTGCGCGAGGAGTGCGAGGTCGGCGACCGCGTGACCATCCACTCCGGCACCGTCGTCGGCGCCGACGGCTTCGGCTTCACCACCGACCGCCGGACCGGCCGCCACACCAAGATCCCGCAGATCGGGAACGTCGTCATCGGCGAGGGCTGCGAGATCGGCGCCAACGTGACCATCGACCGCGCGACGCTCGGCTCCACCGTCGTCGAGCCCGGCGTGCAGATCGACAATCTCGTCCAGGTCGCCCACAACGTCCGCATCGGCCGCGACAGCGTCGTCGTCTCGCAGGTCGGCATCGCCGGCTCCACCACGATCGGCCGCAACGTGGTCCTGGCCGGCCAGGCCGGCCTGGCGGGCCACCTCAACGTCGGCGACGGGGCCGTGATCACCGCGCAGACCGGCGTGATGGCCGACGTCCCGCCGAAGGCCGTCCTGTTCGGCTCGCCGGGCCGCCCGCACCGCGAGGCGTTCAAGCTGCAGGCGCTGTACGGCAAGCTGCCCGAGCTGAACGAGCGCCTCAAGGAGATCGAGAAGAAGCTCGGTCTCTCGGCCAAGTCGGACGCCGCCGCCTAGATCTTCCGGAGGTTCCCATGAACGTCAATCCGCTGCAGTGCACCATCAAGACCGAGGTCGAGCTCGAGGGCGTCGGCCTGCACACCGGCAACAAGTCGAAGCTGGTGTTCCGCCCGGCGCCGGCCAACACCGGCATCCGCTTCTTCCGCTCCGACCTGCCCGGCATCCCGATGATCCCGGCGCGCCTGAGCTTCGTCGTCACCACGGTCCGCGGCACCAACCTCGGCCTGGGCGACGCGAAGGTGCACACGGTCGAGCACGTGCTCTCGGCGTGCACCGGCCTGGGCATCGACAACCTGGACGTCCTGGTCTCGGCCAACGAGCCGCCGATCATGGACGGCTCGGCGCTGCCCTTCGTCGAGGCGCTGCTGCGCGCCGGGCTCCAGGACCTGGACGCGCCGAAGCGCTGGCTGCACCTGCCGCACGAGGTCACCTACGAGGCCAAGGACGGCGCGAAGTACCGCGCGGTCCCGTCCGACAAGTTCGAGGTCGTGGCGACGCTGATCCACGACCACAAGATGATGCCGAAGATGTCTCTGTCGATGACCGTGGACCGCGAGAGCTACCTGGCCGAGGTCGCGCGGGCCAGGACGTTCTGTTTCGAGCATGAGGTCGCGTACCTGAAGTCGCAGGGCCTCGCCCAGGGCGGAAGCCTCGAGAACGCGATCGTCGTGGGCAAGGACCAGTTCCACACGAACGACGAGGGACTGCGCTACTCCGACGAGTTCGTGCGGCACAAGATGCTGGATCTGATCGGAGACCTGACGCTGATCGGCCGGCCGCTGTTCAAGATGCGCATCGAGGCCGAGCGGCTCGGCCACGCTCACAACGTCGAGTTCGCCAAGAAGCTCGACGAGGCCGCCAAGAAGCTGCGCAAATCGAAGTCCCGAGTCCTGGAGGCCAAATGAGCACCGAAGCCGCCGCCGCGCCGTCGCCGTTCGCCGCCGCGCCCGTCCGCTCGCTGGACACGCTCGCCGTCAAGAAGGCGATCCCGCACCGCTACCCGTTCCTCCTCGTCGACAAGATCGACGTGATCCAGGAGGACAAGTTCTGCGTCGGCACCAAGATGGTGACCGTCAACGAGCACTTCTTCGAGGGCCACTTCCCGGGCCAGCCGGTGATGCCCGGCGTCCTCATCATCGAGTCGATGGCGCAGACCGCCTGCGCGATGCTGCTCTCCAAGGGCGGCTTCGAGAACAAGGTCGCCTTCTTCATGGGCATCGACGAGGCCAAGTTCCGCAGCCCCGTCCTGCCCGGCTGCGTGCTCAAGCATCATATTGAAATCCTGCGGCTCGGCCGCGCCGGCAAGTTCAAGGGCGAGGCCTACGTGGACGGCAAGCTCGCCGCCGAGGCGACGATGACCTTCGCGCTGGTCGACAAGGTGCAGGCCTAGTCCCATGGCCATCCATCCCACCGCCGTCGTCGATCCGTCGGCCAAGATCGACCCGACGGCCGAGATCGGGCCGTTCGCGGTCATCGGCCCCGAGACCGTCATCGGCGCGCGCACCAGGGTCGGCGCGCACGCCGTCGTCGAGCACGCGACGCTCGGGACCGACAACATCCTGCATCCGGGGTGCTACGTCGGCACCCCGCCGCAGGACCTGAAGTACGCCGGCGAGAAGACGCGCCTCGTGATGGGCGACAAGAACACCGTGCGCGAGTGCGTGACGATGAACCGCGGCACCGCGCAAGGCGGCGGCGTGACCACGATCGGCTCGAACTGCCTGTTCATGGCCTGCTCGCACGTGGCCCACGACTGCGTGATCGGCAACGGCGTCATCATGGTCAACGCGGTCCTGCTCGCCGGCCACGTGCACGTCGGCGACATGGCCGTGCTGGGCGGCGCGTGCGCCGTCCACCAGTTCACGCGCATCGGCCGGCTGGCGATGCTGGGCGGCGGCTCGATGAACGGCCAGGACATCCTGCCCTTCGCCAACACGCAGGGCGACCGCGCGGTGATGCGGGGCATCAACATGCTGGGCCTCAAGCGCGCGGGCGTGCCGCCCGAGTCGCGCACGGCGCTGAAGGAGGCGTACAAGACCCTGTTCCTGTCCGGCCTGACGCAGGCCGACGCGCTGGCCAAGCTCAAGGCCGGCAAGCCGGACCCGATCGTGCAGGAGTGGATCGGCTTCATCGAGTCCTGCGGCAAGCGCGGCTACATGCGCCCCGCGGTCGGCGCCACCGAGCTCGAGGAGGCGGTCGCCTGACGGCCGCCGAGCCTCTCGGCCTCGTCGCGGGGTCGGGCCGCTTCCCCCTGCTCGTGGCCGAGGAGGCCCGGCGGCGGGGCGTGCCCGTGGTGGCGCTCGGCATCCCGGGCGTCACCGACGAGGCGCTGGCGCGCCTCGTCGATACGCTGACCTGGTTCAAGCTCGGCCAGATCGACGCGCCGATCAAGGCGCTCAAGGAGAAGGGCGTGCGCAAGGTCGTGATGGCCGGCAAGGTCCAGCACGTCTCGCTGTTCGGCGGCGTGATGCCGGACTGGCGCGCGGCCAAGGTCCTGCTGGGCCTCAAGGACAAGCGCACCGACACCGTCCTGCGCGCCGTGGTCGACGAGTTCGCCAAGGACGGCCTGGAGTTCGTCTCGTCGGCGCTGTACCTGGAGCATCTGCTGGCGCCGAACGGAGGGCTGACGAAGCGCGCGCTCTCGAAGGACCAGCTCGCCGACGCCGCGCTCGGTTGGCGCGCGGCGAAGGCCGTCGCGGGCTTCGACATCGGCCAGACCGTCGTGGCCCAGGGCGGCGCCGTCGTCGCCGTCGAGGGCATGGAGGGCACCGACGCGTGCGTGAAGCGCGCCGCGGAGCTCGCCCGCGCCAACGGCCGCGAGCCCGCGCTCGTCGTCGTGAAGGTCGCCAAGCCGCGCCAGGATTTCCGCTTCGACCTGCCGGTCGTCGGGCTCGATTCCCTCAAGATCTTCCGCGACAGCGGCGTGAAGGCGCTCGCGCTCGAGGCCGGCGCCACGCTCGTGTTCGACCGCGACCGCTTCGCCGCCGACGCCGACGCCGCCGGACTCGCCGTCGCCGGCTTCCCTCCGGAGGGACCCTCCCTGTGACCGAATCATCCAAGATCCGCGTCGCCGTCGTCGGCGCCGGCAAGATGGGCACCTACCACGCCAAGCTCCTGGGCAAGACGCCGGACGTCGAGCTGGTCGGCGTGTGCGACACCAACGTCTGGAAGGCCCAGCTCGCCGCCTGGCAGTCGAACACCGTCGCGGTGCGCGATTACAAGGACGTGCTCGGCCGCGTGGACGCCGTGATCGTCGCGGTCCCCACGCCGCTGCACCATGAGGTGGGCAAGGCCGCGCTGGAGGCCGGCGCGCACGTGCTCATCGAGAAGCCGCTCGCCTCGACCGTCGAGGAGGCCAAGGAGCTTCTCACGCTCTCCGAGGACAAGCAGTTGGTCCTGCAGGTCGGCCACATCGAACGCTTCAACCCGGCGGTCCTCGAGGCCGTGAAGCACATCCGCGACCCGCGCTACATCACGGTCGAACGCCTGGGGCCCTACGACCCGCGCATGAGCCACATCGGCGTGGTGATGGACCTGATGATCCACGACCTCGACATCCTGCTGACGCTCGTCGGCTCCGAGGTCGAGAGCCTGGAGGCGCTGGGCGCCCACCTGCTCTCCGGCCACGAGGACATCGCCAACGTGCGCGTGCGCTTCAAGACCGGCTGCGTCGCCGACCTCACCGCCAGCCGCATCTCGCTGGGCAAGAGCCGCAAGCTCCGGGCGTTCCAGAAGGACTCGTACATCTCGCTCGACTACGGCGGCGGCTCGCTGAAGGTCTACCGCAAGAAGGCGCCGGTCATCAAGAGCCTGAAGGACGTCGAGATCCTGAACCCCAAGCTCACGACGATCGACCCCCTGCGCAACGAGCACGCCCACTTCCTCGACTGCATCCGCCACAACCGCAAGCCGTGGCCGAGCGGCGAGCGCGGCGTCGAGGCGTTGAAGCTGGCCCTGCAGATCTCCGAGGAGCTGGAGCGCTACGAGCTGTCGGGCCACGCCGGCTCGCGCTCCCTGGTGCCGAGCTGGGCGCAGGACCTCGGCAAGATCGCGAAATCCGTCGGCAAGGACATACTCCGAAGTTGAGCACGCTGCTGGTCGTGGCGGGCGACCCCTCCGGGGACCTGCACGCCGCGAACCTCATCAAGGCGCTCAAGCGCCGCGACCCGTCCGTCCGCGTCAGCGCGGTCGGCGGACCGCTGTGCCGCGCCGCCGCGGACGAATTCATCGAGGACCTGGCCTCGCGCGGCGTCACCGGCTTCCTCGAGCCCGCGCTGAAGATCCCGTTCCTGCTCAAGCTGCGCGCGCGCCTGCAGGCGTTCCTGCGCGAGCGCCGTCCCGACGCGCTCGTGTGCGTGGACTACTACGGCTTCAACCGCCGCGTGCTGCCGCTCGCCA
>JACQBB010000373.1 GCA_016194625.1 Elusimicrobiota bacterium
CGCGGGACCACGCTCAAGCGCCCGGCGTTCAGCGCCGCCAGCCCCAGGCGCAGGCCGTCGCCCTCGGCGCCGAGGCGGCGGGCGTCGGGCACGACGACGCCGCGCAGGCGCAGGACGCCGTTCTCCATCCCGCGCAGGCCCAGGAAGCGGCAGCGGCGCTCGACCGCGAACCCGCGGGAGCGCGCGTCCGCCAGGAACGCCGTGGGACCGGCCGGCGCGCGCGCGATCACGACGACCCAGCGCGCGACCGGCCCGTTCGTCACCCACAGCTTGCGCCCGTCCAGGCGCCAGCCGCCGCGCACGCGCCGCGCGGCCGCCGCGATCAGCGACGGGTCGGTGCCGGCGCCCGCCTCGGTCAGCGCGAACGCGGACAGCTCTCCCGCGGCCAGGCGGGGCAGCAGCTCCGCGCGCTGGGCGGCGGTGCCCGCGCGCGCCAGCAGGCCGGGCGCGCCGAGCGACTGGTGCGTGGTGACCCACATCGCCAGTCCCAGGCTCTTCGCCGCGACCTTCTCGACGGCGAGATGGTACTCCGCGTGGGTGAGCCCCGCGCCGCCGTGCGCGCGCGGCAGGCGCAGGCCGAACGCCCCGGCGCGGCGCAGCGCCGCGACGACGCGCGGCGGCACGCGGTCGTCGCGGTCGATCGCGTCGCCGTCGACGCGCGCGAGGACGCCGTCGAGCCGCTTCAGCGCCGCGCGCGCGGCGCGCGACGGCGGCGGCGGCAACGGCCCGCGCAGGGCGCGGCGGGGCTTCCCCGCGAGCAGGGCGTCGCCGAACCCGAGGGGAGCGCGCGCGTTCTTCACGGACTCATTGTACCCGACCGGGGGGCGCATTTGCGCGGCTCCCTCGACGTCTGTTTTTCCGCCCTATTCAGAAAATCGCGATATTCTTGATTTAATCTCGTTTTAGGTGCATAATACTTCGAATTATTCGAATGAATATGCGGAGCCAGGGGAATCGCCGGATCGAGCGCCTCCATGCGATAGCCGCCGAGCAGGACGGCTATTTCACCGCGAAACAAGCTCGCGCCTCCGGATACAAAGCCGGAGCGCAATCCTATCACGTCAGCGTCGGCAACTGGTCGCGAGAGCGTCGCGGCATCTATCGGCTCAAGAACTATCCCGCGGCGAGCCGCCCGGACCTCATCCTCTGGTCGCTGTGGTCCGCGAACCGCGCAGGCGAGCCGCAAAGCGTCTATTCGCACGCGACGGCGCTGAGCATCCACGAACTCTCCGACCTCAACCCTGCCAAGCTCCACATGACCGTACCGCCCGGATTCCGCCGAAGCGGTCCTCTCCCCAAGGTCCTCGTCCTGCACAAAGCGCGGATGCATCCCGACGATATCGAGCGCATGCACGGTTTCCGCGTGACCCGCCCGCTGAGGACCATATGCGACCTCGTCGCCGCAGGCGCGACCGAAGAGGATCATCTCCGCCAAGCCGTCCGCGAGGCGATCCGCAGGGGACTCGTCAGTATCGGGCAGATCGAGCGCGCGATACGCACCCCGAGACCGGTCAAGGAACGCGTCCTGGAACTCGCCCGATGACCGCGATCCCGAAGCGTTACGCCACGGCGACCGCCTTCCGACGCGCGCTCGAAGACCGCCTCACGGAGCAGGCGACGCGAGACTCCGGCGACATACAACGTCTGCGCCGAGAGGTCGCCTTCGACCGCCTGCTCGCCCGCCTCTTCGCGGACGCGTCCGCGCCCTGGGTCCTCAAGGGCGGCTACGCGATGGAGCTGCGCGCCCCGGGGGCGCGCGCGACGAAAGACATCGACCTCTCGCTGCGCGGGACGTTCGGGAAGGCGCAGGGCGACGCGCTGAATACTTCCATCCACGAAGCGCTGCTCGCGGCGTCCGCGCGCGATCTCGGCGATTTTTTCGCGTTCACGGTCGCCGCTCCCGTGATGGACCTGGACGCGGCGCCGTACGGCGGCGCTCGCTTTCCCGTCGAGGCGCGCATGGACGGCAGGACGTTCGTGAAATTCCAGCTCGATGTGGCCGCCGGAGACGTCGTACTGGAGCCTCTCGACGAGATCGAAGGCCGCGATTGGCTCGGCTATGCGGGCATCGCGCCCACGCGCTACCCGACGGTCTCGAGGGAACAGCAGTTCGCCGAAAAACTGCACGCCTACACGCTCCCGCGCGAGCGCCCCAACACGCGGGTCAAAGACCTCGTGGACATGGTCCTGCTCATCGAGTCGAAGCGCCTCGATCCGACCCGGGTCGTCCGCGCGCTCAAGGCGACGTACGAGCGGAGGAAGACGCACGCACTGCCCGCCGACCTCGTCGCTCCTCCGGACGCATGGAACGCGCCGTTCGGCGCGCTCGCGGAAGAGTGCGGACTGCCGCTGACGATCACGGCGGCCTTCGACCGCGTCCGCGGATATCTCCTCGGTCTCGCGAAAAGATCCTGAACGGCGGCGGCGAGTTCGGATCGCCCCGCCGCTCGCACGCCGGTATGTTGCGAACGATTCGTCAAACTGGCATAATCATGCCTTCGGCGAGGTAGCTCAGTGGTAGAGCACCGGTCTGAAAAACCGGGTGTCGACAGTTCGATCCTGTCCCTCGCCACCGTTTTTTCCCGTCCACCCCGTGCGACGAGGTGCCCCGATGAGACGATGGCTCGCGCCCGTGACGCTGACGCTCGCTCTCGCCGCTCTCGCCTCCGCGGCGGACGCCCCCGCGGGCGGCCCGGTCCTGAGGTCGGCCGGAGACATCGACTTCCACGCGTCGGGCAGCCTGCCGCCGGGCGCCGAGTACCACCTGATCTACGAGGACAAGGCGACGCGCGGCGTGCAGACCATCGTGCGC
>JACQBB010000344.1 GCA_016194625.1 Elusimicrobiota bacterium
AGCTCCTTCTTGTCCAGCTTGGGGTCGTTGAGCTTGAGATTGGCGGGCGCGGCGTCCAGCGCCTCGTAGTTCGCGGCGCCCGCGGGACCGACGGGAGCGCCGATGCCCTGAGCCTTCGCGCCGTCGAAGATCCGGCTGTTGCTGGAGACGGCGCCGTCGCCGCTGCGATTGGCGGCGGCCTTCTTGCTCATCTCCGCGACCTTGCGCAGGACCGCGACGCCGCCCGCCGGCTTGGCATCGGCGCCGCCGTCGTCCCTCAGGCCGCGCGTGCCGCCGTAGCCAATCTGCGCGTTGCTGGAGCCGAAGGCGCTCACGCCCGCCGACGCCGACGCGCCGGCTCCGCCGCTGGCGGAACCGACGCCGGACAGGCCGCCCGACAAGCGCGGCGCGGTGAAGCCCTTCTGGGCCTTCTCCCCCCAACCGGAGGAGTCCTTCTTGTCGCCGACGGCCTTGAGCGCCTGGGCGAGGGACGCCGCGGAGGACGCCGAACCGGACGCGCCGCCGAGGGGGGCGCCGGACGCGGCCGCCCCGTTGGTCGGCTCCGCGGGCGCCTGATAAAGCATCGACTCGATGGGCTCGTCGCTCTTGCTCTTGTGCTTGAGGCCTTCCATCGAGACGCTGAAGCCCTGGGCGCCGGCCGGATTGTCGACGGAGTCCAGGCTCTGCGACGCGTTCGGGTCCACCGCCGGCTTGCTGGTGTCGACGTGCGCGGAGCCCACCGGGGTCTCCATGATCGGCAGGCAGAGCCACATGCCGGTCGCGACGAACCCGATCAGGATCGCCACCCAATACTTCTTATAAGGGTCGTCGGCCTCGCCCACGGAGGAAAGCCGCGGCGACACCGCCGTCAATTGAACGCTCATATTCCTCGGACGAAGTTTAGCCCCCGCCGTCCGAATCTGTCAAGGGAAGCCCCCTTCTTTACCCTCTTTTTACCGTTCAGGAGGGCAGGGGCGTCACGCCGTCGCGCAGCGCGACGGCGGCGGCGCGGTACAGCTCCGCGCAGGAGCGGTAGCGGTCCTCCGCCTTGGGCGACAGGCCCTTGGCGACGACCGCGTCGATGGCGGGCGGCAGGTCCGGGACCAGGGCGCTCGGCCTCACGAAACGGCCCTCCAGCTTGTCGCGCGTCTCGTCGGGGCCCTTGAACGGCAGGCCGCCCGTGAGGAGCTCGTAGAGCGTGCACGTCAGGGAATAGACGTCCGATTCCTTCACCACCGCGCCCATCGCCTGCTCCGGCGCCATATAGGTCGGCGTGCCGACGATGGTGTTGGTCGTGGTGAGCAAGGAGTCCATGACCTGGCGCGCGATGCCGAAATCCATGACCTTGACCCAGCCCCCGTCCGTGACCATCACGTTGGCCGGCTTGAGGTCGCGATGGATCACGCGCCGGCCGTGCGCGTGGTCCACCGCCTCGGCGACCTGCTTCAGTATCTCGAGAGCGCGAGCCGGCGGCAGGTGGCGGCCCGCGCTGTCGTTGAGCAGCTGGTGCACCGTATCGCCGACGATGTACTCGAAGACGAGGTAGGTCTCCTCGTCGTCGCGGATGATCGTGTAGATCTCGACGATGTGCGGATGATGCAGGGAGGCGACCAGCTCCGCCTCGCGGATGAAGCGCTCGCGCTCGCGCGCGTTGCCTTGGAGCTCGGCGCGCAGCCTCTTCACGGCGACCGGGCGCTTCAGCACCTTGTCCCAGCCCCGATACACCATGCCCATCCCGCCCTCGCCGATCTGCTCGACGATGTCGTACTGCGCGTTCAAGGCGCGCCGCTCGCCGTCGCGCGCTCCGGCCGCGCGCGCGCCCCTCCGGCCGCGCGACATGCGCAGCGCGAACCCCGTCAGGATCGCCAGAGCGCCCGCCGCCGCGAGCAGGAGCGCGTCCAGGCGGCGGGGCCCCGAGGAGCGCGACGCCGCGGACGGGGCGGTCGCGGGCCGCCCGGACAGGCGCGCGACCGCGTCGGCATAGTACTGCGTCTGCTGCGGGTCGAGCTCCGCCGCCTTCTTGTAATCGGCCAGGATCTGCTCGGCCTTCTGCCCCAGAGCCTCGCGGGCCTCGCCGCGCGTCCGGTAGGCCGACGCGTTCCCGGGGGCGTAGGCTACCGCCGCGTCGGCGTCCTGGAGGGCGCCCGCGCCGTCTCCGGACTGGGCGCGCATCTTCGCGCGCAGCTCATGCGCCGGCGCCAGCGCGCGCGCGTCGCCGGTCCGCGTCCAGAGCGTGATGGCCCGGGAGACCTCCGCCAGCGCCCGCGTGATCTCCTTGAGCGCCGCGAAGACGAGCGCGCGTTCCATGTAGGCGTCCGGCAGGTTCGGATCGGCCGCCATGGCCGCCTGCGCCTCCCGCAGCGCCGCCTGGTGATCGCCGACTTTCTCGAAGCGCCGCGCCTCTCCCAGCCTCCGGATCGCCTCGACCCGGTCGGTGGCCAGCTTCCCCGCGGCCTTCAGCGCCGGATCGTCGAGCGGCGAGATCCGCGCCAGCAGCTCGTCCACCTGGCGCTCGCGCGCCGGGTCCGAAGGCGCCGTCAGGCCCGGAGCGTTCACGCGCAGACGCCCCTTCGAGAACTGCCACAGCGCCATCGCGGCCGCGTCCTTCGGCGCGATCTTCAGCGCGCGCTGCGCGTCCTGCGCCGCCTGCGGGTAGTCCCCCGCCGACAGCGCCGCCAGCCCGCGCGCCTTCAGCGCCGCGAGCAGCGACTGCGGCTCCTGCCTGGCCTGCGCCAGCTCGACCGCGCGGTCGCCGTACGTCCGGCTCCGCGTCCAATCCTTCGACTGCAGAGCCTCCTGCGCCGCCGCCGTCTGCACCTTATCGCTCTGAGGATACTTCTGCGCGAGCTCGTCGGTCCGCGCGTCCAGCGCCTTCACTTCGGCGCGAAGCGCGTCCGCCTGCGGCCTCGGGAGGTCGGGTTGGGCGAGCATCGAAACGTCGGTATGCACCGCCGTCCCCGCCTTGGTTATCTCCGAAACAGCCGCGTACTCAGAATTCCCATCCTCCTGGGCCTGCGCCGTGAGAGCAGCGGAAAGAAGGATGGTGCTCAGAAGCGTCTTGTATTTCAAAGGAAAGTTCCCAATACTAGATTCATGGCACGGTTCATCGGAATTGCGTTCGCGATCGCCACAATTATGGGGGCAGCGCCACGCTGTGTCAATGCCGAGAGGGTCACTTTTACCGAAACTATAACCGCCGAACAAGCCCAAAAGGGGCAGACTCTCAAAGATCTGATCACAACGCTCTCAACAAAAGGACACGACGACCGCCTGACGGCCGGTGTCGGACCCAGGATCGACCTCGATGATAAGGCGCCCGTGAAAGTACTGAGTTTGCGGCCTAATCCGCCGAAATGGCTGAAACGTTTTTGCGACCTCGTCTTCACACAAACGGACCCGACGCTCCCTCCGCACCCTCATTGCTTCGTCCTAATCGACAAGACCAAGAATGGACGAGAGGTGCGCTTCGTCCGCTATCGGTTCGATTTGACCGGTCGCCTCGTCGCGGCCGATGAGATGGTCGGTGAGGATGACGAGGACGGCAAACCGATCAAAGGAACCGCTAAAATTTTGAAGCCCGACATCTCCGACAAGAAGGTGCAAGCGGAGGCTGCGAAGCTCCTCGACTTCTGGCGGCTCGGAGCGTACTCGAAACACCTCCCCACCGCCGCCGACAGACCGGCCGTCGGCCGGAAATAGCGCCGGCGTCAGGCGCGTGTCGGGAGCGACACGACGACTGACGCCGGCGTCACCCTTTCGGGGCGGTCCCGCTAGACGGTCGGGCCCGACGGGGGAGGATTGACGGGCGCGGGGCGGGCCTTCGCCGGGATGATCGGCAGGGGCTCGGTCGAGGTCAAGGACTGGGCGAGAGGGCCGACGGCGTGGGCGCGGGGCGGCTTGCCGTACTCGGCGAAGATCGCGACGATCTCGTCGAAGTCCAGCTCCTCGCGCTTGAGCAGCTCGGCGGCGAAGCGGTCGAGGATGATCTCCTCGGTCTTGAGCATGCGCTCGACGTCGGCCATCGCCTTCTGCATGAGCGTCTGGGTGTCGTCGTTGAGCTTGCGCTTCAGGTCCTCGGAGATCTGCTCGCCGGGGATCTGGGTGAAGTCGCCGACCATGCCGCTCTCGCCCATGCCGAGACGCCAGACCATGCGGTGCGCGATCGACATCGCGACGGCGAAGTCGGACGAGACGCCGACCGTCGTGGAGCCGAACTTCAGCTTCTCGGCGACGTAGCCGCCCAGGAAGGTCTTGATCGTCGCCAGCTCGCTCTCGGAGTCCGGCGCGTGGACCTCCTCGCGCGGGGTCGTGTGGACGACGCCCAGCGTGTTTCCGCGCTCGATGATCGAGGCCTTGAACACGTCGTTGAGCGGGTGGCACAGGTAGGTGATGATCAGATGGCCGGCCTCGTGGTAGGCGGTCATCTGGCGCTCCTTCGGGGTCATCGAGACGCGGTGCGCCACGCCCAGCTCGATGCGCTCGATGGCGGCCGAGACGTCCTTGTAGGTGACCGTGTCGCGGCGCTCGCGCGCGGCGATCAGCGCGGCCTCCTTCAGGATGTTCTCGATCTGCGCCGGGGACTTCATGATCGCCTTGCGGGCCAGGCGGGCCATGTCGACGCTGGGGTCGACCTTGATCTTCTTGGCGTAGAACTCGAAGATCTGCTGGCGCTCGTGCAGGTTCGGCAGGTCGATCTTGATCTTGCGGTCGAAGCGGCCCGGGCGGGTGAGCGCCGGGTCCAGCACGTCCTCG
>JACQBB010000345.1 GCA_016194625.1 Elusimicrobiota bacterium
GCCGGCGCGTCGGTCCTCGCGCTGGCCAGCGGCGGCGGCCAGCAGGCGCCGCTGTTCGCGGCGGCCGGCGCGCGCGCGACCGTGTTCGACGCGTCGCCCGAGCAGCTCGCGCGGGACCGCGCGGTCGCCGAGCGCGAGGGCCTGGACCTGCGCCTGGAGGAAGGCGACATGCGCGACCTGTCGCGCTTCCCGGACGCCTCCTTCGACCTGGTCTTCCACCCGTGCTCGAACTGCTTCGTCCCGGAGATCCGCCCGGTCTGGCGGGAGGCCGCGCGCGTCCTGCGCCCCGGCGGCCGCCTGCTGGCGGGCTTCTGCCAGCCGGTGCTCTTCCTGGGCGACGAGGAGGCCGACGACCGCGGCGTGGTGGACGTCCGTCACCGCATCCCCTACTCGGACCTGACCGACCTGCCTCCCGCCGCCCTGAAGGCGAAGCTCGAGGCCAAGAAGCCGCTGTCCTTCGGGCACCCGCTGGCGGACCAGCTCGGCGGCCAGCTCGACGCGGGCCTGCTCCTCGCCGGCTTCTACGAGGACTCGTGGGAGCCGGGCCGCTCGGCGATGTCCGACCGCATCCCCTGCTTCGCGGCCACGCTCGCGCTGAAGCCGCGCTGACGCGTCAGCCCTCGAACAGGTCCTTGTCGCGCAGCAGGCGGTGGAAGGAGACGCCGAAGCGGTGCGCCTCGTCGCGCAGCTTCTGCAGCAGGCTCAGCGCGGGGTCGCCGATCGGCAGGAGGATGGACTCGCTCCGGCCCGGGACGAAGACCTCCTCGATGCGCTTGGCCAGCGACGCGAGCGGGATCTTGAGCTTCAATTCGGCCAGCGCCTCCTGCGCGGCGCCGAGCTGGCCCTTGCCGCCGTCGATGAGGACCAGGTCGGGCAGGCGCGCCTTCTCGGCCTGCAGGCGCTTGTAGCGGCGGTACACGGCCTCGCGCATCGACTTGAAGTCGTCGATGCCGCTGACCTCGCGGATCTTGAACTTGCGGTAATGGTCGCGGTGCGGGCGCCCGCCGACGAAGCAGGTCATCGAGGCGACGGTCTGGTGGCCTTGGAAGTGCGAGATGTCGAAGCACTCGACGTGCACCGGCGGGGTCGGCAGGTCCAGCGCCTTCTGCAGGGCCGTCACCGACTGGGTCGCGGCCACGTGGCCGCCCACGTCGTCGGCCTCGACGGCGCGCACACGCACGCGCTCGCCCATCAGGCCCAGCGCCAGCATGTTGTCGCGCAGCTGGGCGGCCTTCTCGTACTCCAGCGCGGCCGACGCCGCCTTCATGTCGCGCTCGAGCACCGCCTTCAGGTCCTTGTAGCGTCCGCGGAAGAACAGCCCGGCCTTCTCGGCGATCGCGCGATAGTCGGACTTGGAGATCCGGCCCGCGCACGGCGCCGGGCATTCCTTCGTGTGGTAGTACAGGCAGGCCTTGATCTTCTTGGGGTCGAGCGGCTTGGCCTCGGAGAAGTCGTACGCGCACGGGCGCAGGGGGAACATGCGCTGCCGCCACAGGTAGCGCAGGAGGCTGCGCACCGGCGCCACGCGCGGGAACGGGCCGAAGTACAGGCCGCCGTCGCGGACCTTGCGCCGCGTGGTGAACAGGCGCGGGTAGTCCTCGCCCATCGACAGCTTCAGGTACGGATAGGTCTTGCCGTCCTTCCACATCACGTTGAAGAACGGCTGGTTCTCGTGGATCAGCCGGCGCTCGAGCAGCAGCGCCTCGCGCTCCGACTCGCACAGGACGTAGTCGATGCGGCGGACCAGGGGGGCGAGCGCCTGGTTCTTCACGTCCTCTTTGTTGGGATTGAAGTACTGGGCGACGCGCTTGGCCAGGTCGATGGCCTTGCCGATGTACAGGATCTCCCCGCCGGCGTCGCACATGATGTACACGCCGGTCTTGTGGGGGATGTGCCGCCGGTCGAGCGGCTTCTCGGGCGCGTCTTCGCTCACCTTTAAAGTATAGCCCGCGTCCGGGCGGCGCCGCACTACCGATAATGAGTGTCACCGGTGATAGTCGCCGCGAGAATGCTGACTCCAGCGTCAGTCGACTTTTTCAGTCAGGATTCGGCGGGACTTACGAAGCTGAGTCGTGCGCACCCATCAAAGCGCCTTTCGAAATCGAAGGTGCAAAAGCGTCCGGGCCAGCTTGCGTTCCCTGAGTCTGTCGGACTGCCGATAACCCGTATTCTCGGTCAGGGTCCTACGGGAATACGACTGTTGGCGCCAACAGTCGCCCTGGACTTCAGCGCCGGAACCTCCTACACTGGAGGCATGGCAACCCTCGGCCTGCTCCTCGCGCTCGTCCTTCCGTCCGTTCCCGTCTCCGCCGCCGCGGGCGCCGCCGTCGCCGGCGGCGGGCTGGTCTACGCGTCCGGCCCCGTCACGGTGGAGGACGCGTCCGGCCCCCATAAAGCCGTGGTCAACGAGCCCCTGCGCGACGGCGACTCGGTCGTCACCGGCGCCGGCGCGACGGCGGTGATCCGGCTGATCGACGGCTCGAAGCTGAAGCTGAAGGAGACGAGCCGGATCAAGCTGAGCTTCCCGAAGGGACGCGAGCAGACCACCGACGTCCTGCTCGGCTTGGGCGGCGTGTTCGCGAAGGTCGCCAAGCGCGCGCCGGGCGCGGAGTTCCGCGTGCGCACGCCGACGGCGGTGGCCGCGGTGCGCGGGACGCGCTTCTTCACCGCGTACGGCCGCGCCGCCGGCGGCGCACGCGACCTGTGGGTCTGCGTCGACGAGGGCCTCGTCGACGTGGGCACCGACGCGGCGAAGA
>JACQBB010000346.1 GCA_016194625.1 Elusimicrobiota bacterium
ATCCCGGAGGGCGCTTCCTCGCCTACGCCGACGACGGCGCGCGCGTCTGGGCGGGCTACGAGTACTCCGACCACAGCGCGGCGTCCCTGCGCGACGGCGTCCTCCAGTCCTGGGACCCGGTCAGCGCGGCGGTGTCGCTGCGCGCCGTCGCGGGACAGCGCGAGGGCGTCGAGTCGGTCCTGCTCGTCGACGCCCCCGACCCGCGCCCGGCGTTCCTCGCCGACCACGACGGCCTGGGCGTCGCGCTCGAGTGGTCGTCTCCCGCCCAGGCCGCGGTCGTCGAGACCCTCGGCGGCCCCGGCTGGCGCGAGCCGTTCGCGGCGAAGGCGCCGAAGGACGCGCCGGGCGCCGCGCTCGTCTTCCTTCCGCGGCCGCCGGCGCGCGCCGACCGGCGCCGGGCCGCGGGCCGGCGCGCGCTCGCCGCGCTGAAGGTCCGGCTCGCCGCCGGAGCGTGGGCGGGCGTCCTCCTGCCGCCCGACGCGCCCGCGTCCGCCGTCGCGGCCGTGCTCGCCGACGCGCGCGCGGCGTTCGGCGCCGCCCGCGCCGCCGACCTGGCGAGCGGGGGGGTGCTGGTCGTCGCGGGCGCGGAGGCCCCGGAGACGAACGCGACGGTCTTCTTCTCCCGCCTGCCGCTGGCCGTCCGCCTGTCCGCCCCGAAGGGCGCCGCCGACGCGCTCGGCGCGGCCCTGCGCTGGCGCGATTCCCCGTCGGGCAAGTGATATAATCGTCGGATGAAGCGCTTCCGTTTCGGCTGGTACGGCGACGGCGGGCTCGGCGAGCGGATGATCCAGACCATCCTCGCCGGCCGCAAGACCGCGACCTCCTGCCCCGCCTACGACCCCGAGGACGCCGAGCTCAAGGCCGGCGACGAGCTCTCGCTGGTCGACAAGCACGGCCACGCGCGCGCGACCTTGGTGGTGACGCTCGTCGAGCTGCGGCCGTTCGGGTCGTTCGACGAGGCGCTGGCCTCCGCCGAGGGCGTGACGCTCCAGGAGCTGAAGGACAAGCTGAACTTCGCCAACGGCCGCTCGATCCGCCCCGACGAGGAGATGCGCGTCGTCCACTTCCGCCTGCTCAAGGCCGCGGCCGCGGCGCGCTGACATGAAGCTCCACGTCGTGACCTTCGGCTGCCAGATGTCCGTCGCCGACGGCGGCGAGCTGGCCGCGCCGCTGCTCGCGCGCGGCTTCCGCGCGGCCGCCGCGCCCGAGGACGCCGACGCGATCGTGCTGAACACCTGCACGGTGCGCCAGCACGCCGAGGACAAGGCGGTGTCGCTGATCGGCCGCCTGAAGCCGTGGAAGGAGGCCGACCCCGGCCGCGTGCTGATCGTCGCCGGCTGCGCGGCCGAGCGTCTCGGGGAGTGGATCACGCGCCGCTTCCCGCACGTGGACCTGGTCGTCGGCGCCAAGTCCATCGACGACTACCCCGCGATCGTGGAAGAGGCCCTGGCGTCGAAGTTCGACGCCTTGCGCGAGTCGCGCGCCGCCTTCCCCGCGGACGCGTCCGCGGCCCCGGACTCCCCGATCGGCTGGACCTCCGCGGTGGTCGCGCCGGTGACGGTGATGCGCGGCTGCAACTACTCGTGCTCGTACTGCATCGTCCCGCGCGTGCGCGGGCGCGAGTCCTACCGCCCGTACGAGGCGGTGCTGGCCGAGGTCCGCGCGAAGGCCGCGTCCGGCGCGCGCGAGATCCTGCTGCTCGGCCAGACGGTGAACAGCTGGCACGCCCCGGGGGCCGACGGGCGCGAGCGGCGTTTCGCCGACCTGCTGCGCGCGGCGGCCGCCGTGGACGGCGTGGCGCGCGTGCGCTTCGAGAGCCCGCACCCGCATTTCCTGGACGACGCGCTGATCGACGCCTTCGCGTCCACGCCGCAGGCGTGCGACCACGTCCACATGCCGGTCCAGTCCGGCTCCGACCGGGTCCTGGGGCTGATGCGCCGCAGCTACACCGCGGAGCGTTTTCTGGAGCGCATCGAGCGCCTGCGCGCGGCCGCGCCGCGCGTTGAAGTGGGCACCGACATTATCGTAGGATTCCCGTCGGAGACCGACGAGGATTTCCGCCGCACGCTGGACCTCGTCGAGCGCCTCCGGCCGGCCACGGCGTACACGTTCAAGTACTCGCCCCGCGAAGGGACCGAGGCCGCCGGGATGACGGACGACGTGCCCGCGGAGGTCAAGGAGGAGCGCCTGGCGCGCCTCAACGAGCTCTGCGACGGCCTGACCGAGGCCGCGATGAAGGCTCGCGTCGGGACGACGGTCGAGGTTCTGGACGAGACGGGCGGCTACGGCCGCGCGCGGGACGGGTTCCGCGTGAAGTGGGAAGGCCCGGCGGAGCCGGGCCGGCTGCGGATGGTCCGCGTCACGGGGACCATGAAGCGCACTTTGCTGGGGGAATGCCAATGAGCGAGAAGAAGGGAGCCGAGCGCCGGCAGCACCGCCGCTTCAGCGTCGTCGAGGGCATGATCGAGCCGATCACGCTCGAGATGGCCGCCGCGCAGAAGACCCAGCCCGCGATCATGACCGACCTGTCCGCGGGCGGCATGTCGCTCCTCGTGTTCTGCGAGCCGCCGCACGCGAAGACCTTCGAGATGGTCCTCTCGATCCCCGGCCTGGAGCGCACGCCGATCGAGGCCTCGATCGTCCGCGTCCACCAGAAGGGCGAGACCTACAGCCTGGGCCTGTCGTTCGTGAAGATCGCCAAGAAGGTCCAGGACCGCATCGCCGCGATGGCCGACGACAACGCCGACTGCGAGACCCGCGTGGCCCTGCGCCTGCCCGAGGCGTGCGTGCCCGACTGCAAGTTCCACTCGCTGTGCGCCAAGTCGGTCAAGGCGCCTCACTGGAAGAAGTAGCGAGCGCCCCTTGATCGTCCTCGCCGGGCCGACGGCGTCGGGCAAGACCGAGCTCGCCGTCCGGCTCGCGCTCAAGCTCGGCGCCGAGATCGTCTCCGCCGACTCGCGCCAGGTCTACCGCTTCCTCGACGCCGCGACCGCCAAGCCGACGCGCGAGCAGCTCGCCGCGGTCCCGCACCACCTGGTCTCCGTCGCCGACCCGACCGAGGCCTACGACGCCGCGCGCTTCGCGCGCGAGGCGTCCGCCGAGCTCGCCGACATCCGCCGCCGGGGGAAGAAGGCGATCGTGGTCGGCGGCACGGGCCTCTACCTGCGCGCGCTGCTCGAAGGCTTGTCGCCGCTGCCGCCGCGCGACGAGGCCGTGCGCGCGCGATTGGAAGCTCTGTCGGTGCGCGAGGGCCGCGCCGCCCTGCACGCGCGCCTGGCGAAGGCCGACCCGAAGGCCGCCGCCGCGACCCCCGCGGGCAACCTGCAGCGCGTGATCCGCGCGCTCGAGGTCCTGGAGCTGACCGGCAAGCCG